>NZ_JANSIM010000058.1:0-10883 GCF_047502655.1 Synechococcus sp. R5-12
ATACAGCGCGGGACTTATAGCTCCCCGCGCCCCTCCTTTGTTAAAGAGAGAAAACCTGTCCAAACCAGCCCAATTGCGGGGTTATCCCACCCTACCTCAGTCTGCGGGCAACAAGAACCTCTGTTTGGAGAGATGGCCCTCAACCAGAGCCGGCCTTCAGTGCAGTACCGCCCTTACACAGGTCTGCCGAAAATCTCGGAACCAAAGCTCTGTCTCGCCGCTGCTCACCCAGGAAGATCCTGAAGAGATCCATAAGTCTACACAACTTTCTTTCCCCCGCGAACTAGTATTTGATAGCGGTGGGAAGTCCGTGCACAGCGGATCGGGCTCTATAGGCAAAAATTTTGTAAGCCCTGTAAGCAATGTAAACAAAAACAAAAAACGGCAACAGTAGAAAACGTAGTCTGCAAACGCTGTGGGCGGATTGTCTGCTAGGGTAGATGCTCTCTGTATTGGGGAAAAGCAGTCGTGAGTGCGATTAGCAACATCATCTTGGTGGGTATGGGGATCCTCCTGACCCTTGCCAGCCTTTGGTACGGGCAAAACCACCATCTGCTTCCCGAATCTGCTGCCGAATCAGCCCCCTTGTTCGACAGCCTCTTTAACAGCACCATAACCATTGCCACAGGGATCTTTTTGGTGGTACAGGGTGTACTTCTCTACTGTATTGTCCGCTACCGCAAGCGGCGAGGCGACAAAGGCGACGGGGATCCCAGCCACGGCAATGTGCTGCTGGAGATCGTGTGGACGGCGGTGCCGGCGGTGATCATTCTTTGGTTGGGCTTGGCCAGCCTAGATGTCTATCAAGCTGTTTACGGGGGTGCTCACGTCGGCGGCCATATCCACGCGGCCATGGCGATGGAGTCTTCCCACGAAGCTGAGGCGGGGGATCCCGGCTACGCCTACACGCCTGCGGTGCTACCCGGGAAGGAGATGGGCCAGCCGGATCTGGTCGTTCAAGTTCAGGGCATGCAATATGCTTGGATGTTCACCTACCCGGATTCCGGCCTGGTGGCCAGCGAGCTGCACCTTCCTCTGAACAAGCGGGTGCGCTTGGATATGACGGCTCTGGATGTGAACCATGCTTTCTGGGTGCCGCAATTTCGCCTCAAGCAGGATGTGATCCCGGGCCGAGAAACCCACCTGGAGTTTGTGCCCACTCAACTGGGGCAGTACCCCATCATCTGCGCAGAGCTGTGCGGCCCCTATCATGGGGTGATGGCAGGGCAATTGTTTGTGGATACGCCGGAAGACTTCGAGCGCTGGCAGCAGGAGCAAGTTTTGGCCGCCCGTGGCGAGGGCAGCACCTTGGCCCTCGTTTCAGATTTCTCGCCAGTCCATCCCTCTCCTCGGCCAGGCTCCCCTGAGGCCGAGTCTGCCTTTGCCCATGTCCACCACCAGCGTTTGGGCGTCTCCCCCTCAGATTTGAAGTCTCTCCAGTCCCATTCTGGATCCCTTCCTTCCGCAGGCTAGCCGGGATCCCCAACATCCCTTTGGCCTGCGCTTTTGAGAACACCATTCCGCCGACGCGACACGGGAGCTTTTTGGCAATGACCCAGCTACAAGACAATCCGAGACCTGTTACTGCACCGAAGGTTGAACTTGAACTTCCTGCTGAGCCTTGGTGGCGCTTCTTTACCTTCTCCACCGATCACAAGGTCATCGGGATCCAGTACTTGGTGACCACCTTTTTCTTCTACTTGGTGGGAGGGGCGCTGGCGACGGCAGTACGGGCAGAGCTGGCTACTCCAGAGGCCGACTTTCTCGGCTTTGAGCGGTACAACGGTGCCTTTACCCTGCACGCCACGATCATGATCTTTTTGTGGATCGTGCCTGCTTTGGTGGGGGGCTTTGGCAACTACCTGGTACCGCTGATGATCGGGGCGCGGGATATGGCCTTCCCCAAGCTGAATGCAGTGGCCTTTTGGCTGGTTCCGCCCACAGGGATCCTGCTTTTGGCCAGCCTGTTCATAGAGGCTCCGGCTGCCGGCTGGACTTCCTACCCCCCCCTCAGCTTGATCAGCGGCAAGGTGGGGGAAGAACTCTGGATCCTGAGCATTTTGCTGGCAGGAACCTCTTCCATCCTGGCAGCCGTGAACTTCATCACCACCATTCTGAAGATGCGCATGCCCGGCATGAAGATGGAAGACATGCCGCTGTTTTGCTGGGCCATGCTGGCAGCCTCTGTTCTCACCCTCATTGCAACACCGGTTTTGGCCGGTGCATTGATTTTGCTTAGCTTTGACCTGTTGGCGGGCACGGCCTTTTTCAACCCCAGCGGCGGCGGGGATCCGGTGGTGTACCAGCACATGTTCTGGTTCTACTCCCACCCGGCGGTTTACATCATGATCTTGCCGGTCTTTGGCATGATCTCCGAGATTTTGCCGGTGCATGCCCGCAAGCCCATCTTTGCCTACAAGGCCATCGCCTACTCCAGCTTGGCCATCTGCTTTTTGGGGTTGATCGTCTGGGCTCACCACATGTTCACCAGTGGCACCCCTGACTGGATGCGGGTGTTCTTCATGATCGCCACCATGGCCATTGCCGTTCCCACTGGGATCAAGGTGTTTAGCTGGCTGGCCACTTTGTGGGGCGGCAAGATCCACTTCCGCTCGGCCATGCTGTTTGGCATGGGTTTTGTCTCGATGTTTGTGATCGGCGGCTTGGGCGGGATTATCCTCGCCTCGGTGCCTCTGGATATCCACGTTCACGACACCTACTTTGTGGTGGCCCACCTACACTACGTGTTGTTTGGCGGCAGCGTCTTTGGGATCTATGCCGGCATCTACCACTGGTTCCCCAAGATGACGGGGCGGCTGCTGAACGAGTTTTGGGGGCGGGTGCACTTTGTGTTGACCTTTGTCGGCCTTAACATGTGCTTCTTGCCGATGCACAAGCTGGGCCTGATGGGGATGCCCCGCCGGGTGGCCCAGTACGATCCCCAATTTGCCGACCTCAACTGGATCAGCTCGGTGGGGGCCTTTGTTCTGGCCATTTCCACCCTGCCCTTTTTGGTTAACGCCATCTACTCCTGGGTGGCCGGGCCAAAAGCTGGGGATAATCCTTGGCAGGCCCTGACACTGGAGTGGACAACTTCTTCTCCCCCGCCCCATCACAACTTTTATGGGGATCCCATTCTGCTAACTGGCCCCTACGACTACGGCTTGCACAGCAAAGAGACGCTGGACTACTTTGCTGCTCAGTTGCAGAGCTTGCGGGAGCTGGCGCTGGCGGAAGCGGAGCCTACCTCTTCCTAGCAGGTCGGTTGCCCGGTGGGCGGCTGATCCCCTGCTCACTGGGTATTCCAGTCTTGGCTGGGCTGCTTGTACAGCCTCAAGAAGTCTCAGGAATTCAGGAATTTAGGTGGAAAGGAATATGCAAGGATCCCTTGCCTCTGAAACGCTGATGGTTGGCCACTCAAGGGCCCACACTGCCCATGCTGAGCACCCGGATCATCGCGTCTTTGGCATCTTGATGTTTTTGGTGGCAGAAGGCTGTCTTTTCCTAGGGCTGTTCATGGCCTACCTGGCCTATAGCCTCACCGCCCCGGTGTGGCCGCCGGAGGGAACCCCAGAGCGGGAATTGCTTTTGCCTGGGATCAACACGGTGATTTTGCTCTCCAGCAGCTTCGTCATTCACAAAGCTGGGTCGGCCATCAAGGCCAATGATGTCAAGGGCCTGCGACTGTGGTTTGCCCTCACAGCCCTGATGGGGGCGGTTTTCCTGGCAGGGCAACTCTATGAGTACAGCAACCTGGAGTTTGGCCTCACCACCAATTTGTTTGCCAGCACCTTCTATGTTTTAACGGGGTTTCATGGTCTTCACGTGCTGGCAGGGTTGCTGTTCATTTTGGCGGTGCTCTGGCGCTCCTTTAAACCCGGCCACTACAGCGCTCAACATCATTTTGGCGTCGAAGCTGCCGAGATCTACTGGCACTTTGTGGATGGGGTTTGGATCGTGTTGTTTATCTTGCTCTATTTGCTCTGAGGTTGTCTCGAAGCCATTTTGGCAGCAACCCGTAGAGCCATTTCAGCTCTGCCCCATGGTTACCTCAAGTGGCAGTGGAGCGGCTCGCTGGGCCAATGGTTCCCCTCTCCCCAAGAAGAGCGGCGGCTGAGGTCTGAGAGCGGCTGCGGGAAGATGAGCCTTTCTGGAGAAAGGCCACAATCTGGATCAGCGCCTCTTGAAACACCTCTCGCTCTGGCTGACCTTGCTTGAGCTGGTATTCCAGTTGCAAAAGTTGCTGCATCACCCTTAGCAGAGCTGAGCTTTCGAGGGATCCCACCTCTTTTTGCAGAAAGTAAACCCGATTGGGATTCCCGATTTCTGCTTTCTGGGCGATGACCTTGGGATCCCGTTCTCCCTGATCCAGCAGCAGCCGCACCCATAGCCAGGTGCGAAATTGGCCCACCAACACCGCCAGAACCTTCAGAGCCGGCTCGTTGTGATCCAGCAGATGGGTCAAGATGCGTAGGGCTTGTTCCAGATTCCCTTTGCGCAGGGATCCCGCCAATTGAAAGCTGTTGTAGGCGCTGGCGGGAACTAACGCCTCGACTTGTTCAGGAGAAATGGGATCCTGTTGACCTGCCGTAAACAGGGCCAGCTTTTCCAATTCCATCGCCAAGCGACGGGAGTCATTGCCCACCGCCTCGGCCAATTTCTGGGCGGCTGCCGGGCTGAGGGCCAGATCCCGTTGTTCAGCTTCCCGCTGCACCTGCTGGAGAATGCCCTCCTCATCCCAAGGGGCCAGTTGCGAAAACTCGCGGACAATGGCCGTTTTTTTGAGGATTTTGGTGGATTTCAGGCGCCCATCCGGTTTGCTGCTGGTGGTCAAGAGCAAATGGGTGGTAGGGGGTAACTGGGCCAAGGTTCGCTCCACTTCTTCCCACAGATCTTCCGGGCAATGTTGGGTGAGCGTCGTCTCTTCCAGCCAAACCAAGCGGGCGTTGGATCCCAGCGGCGGGGTCATGGCTTGGTTGAGCCCGGCAACCGTGGATTCCGGCGGCAGGCGATCGTAGTTAAAAGCAGCCCAGTGGGGATCCAGCACTTGGTCGCGCAACTGCTGCACCGCCTGCATCAGGCGATAGGTGTCATCTCCCCAGTACAGGTAAACGGGCACGCTTCGACCGAGTGATTTACGAGATGCTTTTCCCCTACTTCCTCCATTTTGCGTAGGTCAGTTCCCCTTGTCTAAGCGGTTTGGCCGGGATCCCTGCTCAGCTTGGTGGAGGGAGTCAGTCCAAGTGAAGATACCGAGCCCAGCTTGACTCAAGTTGTTTAAGAATAGGTCAAGTACTCGCCCTGTCTGGCGAAAACAAAGGCATCTTTACACAAACTTCATAATCCAGAAGTCTCCGCAGCCCAAAAAATTCTGTATTCCCACTGAAGAGGTTTCGTAGACCTTCTCCTACAGTTGAATTAGGAGCAGAGACTGCAGGGTTAAAGATTATGGATGGCATTGGCGAGTTTGAGTTTAAGGTGCAAATCTTAGCCCGTTGCATGGGATCTGCCCTAGGGCTGGGCCGCCCCACTCGTGTTCAGATTCACTATTCCAACCTCAATTCCCAAAACAAAACCAAAGCGAAGGAAGGTCAATCTGAGTCAAAAAGTCTATCCTCCCTAGGCGATCAGATCTCTTCGAGTCTCAGCAATCAGGGCAAAAGAGGATCCCAAGGTCAAGCTTTAGCCTATGTTGCCTGAAGAGTCTTTCGAGAATTAATCTGTGGTAATTCAGGAGGATTTTTGACTGCGGCGATCCAACACTTACTTAGAAATTAGGACAGATCTTTCTTGTGGCTTTTCTCGTTACTCTTTCTTTGCATTCTATAGCGATTTGTTCTTAAGACCGAAAACTCAACTTTGACAATTCTTCTTTGACAATTCTTCGATGCCTTTTGTCTTGTAGAGTCTTGTGAGTCAGCCGGTTCTTTGTTTTTGTTGAGGGGTACTTTGTCCGGCTGGCGCGATAAGAGGTTGCGCTCTTCTTCGTTGTCTCTTTGCCTCTGGGGATATAGACTAAAGCTTTGTCCCGCTGGTGAAACCAGTAGGATGACTTGAGGTGTGGGGATTTGGGCCCAACACGCCCCAGAGGATTATGGAACGAGCAACGCAACTGTGGCAGGGTTTTCTGCTGCGCGACTTTCCCATCAAGGCTTGGCAGCAGGGGAGCCTTTTGGGCCGCCTGTTGGGATCCCTGCAAAGTTGGGGGAAGAGCAGCATATTGGTTCAAACTTCCGACCGGATTGGCCTGGGGCTAGTGCTGCTCTACTGGATTTTCTCTGCACAAAGCTCCACCGGCATCCTGGGCCTGATTTTGCTGGCTATGGCTGCTCTGGTGGGCCTGTGCGCTTTGGTGGAAATGCCGATTGGGCTGCCGCTGCATCTGCCCCTGGGCCTTTTCTGGGGAATTGCCACCTTGGCAACGATTCTCTCTCCGGTTGCCTACGCAGCACGGGATGGCTGGCTGAAGTTGACTCTCTACCTGGCTGGTTATCTGTTGTTGCATCGTCTGCTGCGCAAACCCCAATTCCGAGATGGGATTGTGGGATCCCTGCTTTTGGTCAGCTTGGTGATGGGGATCCATGGCCTGCGGCAATACTTTTATGGGGCAGCAGAACTGGCCACCTGGGTGGATCCGGAGTCGGGTTTGGCGGGTCTGACGCGGGTGTACAGCTATCTGCGCAATCCAAATCTGTATGGGGGCTACTTGATCCCGGTCATTCCTCTGGGGCTGGCCGCCACTTGGATTTGGCCCAGTTGGGGGGCGAAACTCCTGGCCGGGTTTACGACGGCGGTGAACCTGATTTGCCTGTTGCTCACCTACAGTCGTGGCGCCTGGATTGGGGGGCTGGCCATGCTCACCCTGATGGCCGTGCTGTTGGCACAGTGGCATTCTGTCGATTTGCCAGCCCGCTGGCGGCGTTGGGCCTTGCCGGCCCTGTTGGGCGGAGGGGGGGCTGCTCTGTTGCTCGGGATCCTGACGGTACGCTCCCTGCGGCTGCGGGTGCAGAGCCTTTTTTGGGGGCGGTTGGATACCAGCAACAACTTTCGCCTCAATGTCTGGGCAGCGGTGCTGGAGATGATCCGCGACTTTCCCATCTTGGGGATCGGCCCCGGTAATGTTGCCTTTAACCGCGTCTATCCCCTCTACCAACGAGGCAACTTCAGCGCCCTTGGAGCCTATTCGGTGCCGCTGCAGCTCACCGTAGAGACTGGCTTCATCGGATCTTTAACTTTCGCCTGGTTCCTCTTGGTGCTCTGGGATCACGGCTGGAGATGCTGGAAAACTTTGCTCAACTTGCGGGATCCCCAGGGTCTGTGGGTGGCAGCAGGCTTGGCCGCTTGCACCGGCATGATGGCCCACGGCTTGGTGGATACCATCTGGTATCGTCCCCAGGTACAAATGCTGTGGTGGCTTGCGGTAGCGCTCATTACAGCCAGCTTGGCCTCTCTTAGCCCTCAGCCGCCCGTGGATGTTGGTGAGACCCCATCGGAGACTTCCTCCCGTTAAGGTAGCTTAAGCTTGGCCTTCCGGTCTTGACGGGAGCAAATCCAGAGTGGTAAGCATCTTCAGTAGGAGATAAAAATGTATCTGTTTTTACAATTTGCAGGTGTCAGTAGTGTTAGAAATTAGCGGAATTGTCCGGGGTGCAGGAGGCAAATGAAAAAAATCGAGGCCGTAATCCGGCCATTCAAGTTGGATGAGGTCAAAATTGCTTTGGTCAATGCCGGAATTGTCGGCATGACTGTAAGTGAAGTGCGGGGCTTTGGTCGCCAAAAGGGACAAACCGAGCGTTATCGGGGATCCGAGTACACGGTAGAGTTCCTACAAAAGCTGAAAGTGGAGATCGTGGTTGAAGATGACCTGGTGGATACGGTGGTGGAGAAGCTGATTGCAGCGGCTCGCACCGGCGAAATCGGGGATGGCAAGATTTTCATCAGCCCCGTCGAAAAAACCATCCGCATCCGAACTGGCGAGCTCAACCAAGATGCCCTATGAGAAGGAATCACGTTCAGGGTTTGGGTTGCCCGGCCTGAGCCTCGTGTGAGTTTGCTTCATGTCTCTTTTGCTGTATATCTGATGAGGTGTTCTTGCCCTACTTTTCGGGTAATGTGTTGCGAGAAGTACTGTCACTTTAGGTGAGTCGAAAAGCATGAGTACGACAATGATCCAAAAGCTCAAGAGCCAGGTGCCCCAGTGGCTTTGGCGACCGGCCAAGTGGAGTCTGACTGCCGCTCTAATGGCTGCGCTGGTTTTTCTATTCGGCCAGGGAACTGCCTTTGCTCAAGAGGCCGAGGAAGTTCAGAAACACGCTGACGTTGTTTGGACGATCGTGTCGGCGGCCTTGGTGTTCTTCATGCAGGCAGGGTTCGCCATGGTGGAGACGGGCTTTACCCGCGCCAAGAATGCCGCCAACATCATGATGAAGAACTTGATGGACTTCTGCATGGGCTGTTGCGCCTTCTGGTTCATCGGGTTTGGCCTCATGTTCGGCAAAAGTGCTGGCTTCTTCGGCACTGACTGGTTTGCTTTTGGCTGGCAGCAGGCTTACGAGGCAGATGGCTGGCCCTTTACTTTCTTTGTCTTCCAGATGGTGTTTGCCGCTACCGCCGCCACCATTGTTTCCGGAGCGATGGCAGAGCGCACCAAGTTCTTGGCCTACTTGATCTACTCCATCGTTATTTCTGGGCTAATCTACCCCATCTCTGGGGGTTGGGCCTGGAACGGGCTGTTCGGCGACTACAACGGCGGCACAGCCGGCTGGCTGGAAAATCTGGGCTACATCGACTACGCCGGGTCGGGGGTGGTGCATTTGGTAGGCGGCGCTGCGGCCTTGGCAGGCGCCTTTGTGCTCGGCCCTCGCATTGGCAAGTACGGCCCCAATGGAGAGCCGCGGGCTATTCCCGGCCACAACCTGCCGCTGGGGATGTTGGGGGTGTTTATCCTCGCCTTGGGCTGGATCGGGTTTAATGCCGGTTCCACCACTGCAGCCTCTGTCGATATTGGCTGGATTGCCATGAATACGCTGCTGGCAGCTTCGGCTGGAGCAATTGGGGCGATGTTCACCTCTTGGGTTCATTTTGGCAAGCCGGATATGACCTTTGCCGCCAACGGTGTCCTGGCCGGCTTGGTGGGGATCACTGCCCCTTGCGATAGCGTCCATCCTTTGGGTGCTCTGATCATCGGCTCGGTGGCCGGGATTCTGGTGGTGATTTCGGTGGTGATCCTGGATACGGTGCTGAAAATTGATGACCCGGTGGGCGCGATTTCGGTACACGGCACCTGTGGTATCTGGGGGGTGTTGGCAGCAGGGATCCCCTTCTTTGCCAATGCCAACTATGCTGAAGAGGTCACCTGGGCCCAATTTGGGGTACAAGTGGTGGGCGCTCTGTTCTACTTCCTCTGGCCCTTTATTACCTGCTTGATCCTGTTCTATATCCTCAAGGCTGTAACCGGCCTGCGCACCAGCGCCGAGGAAGAGATCGCCGGTTTGGATGTGGGCGAGCATGGCAACGTGGCCTACCCCGACTTCGTTACTGCTGCCACCGATTCGGAGCAATCTTGAGCCGTTGTGCTCGGTCTGACCTGGGGTTGCCGGATCGGAGCATTGCTGAACTGAGCATCAAATGAGCATCAAAAGGGAGGGTCAGGGCTGGCCCTCTCTTTTATGGCTTGTTGACCTCAAGCAGTACACTGGGATCCGGTTGGATGCACTTTTGGATCCCATGCACCTTCTGATCCCGGCGGCTGGCAGCGGCAAGCGAATGGGGGCTGCGGTCAATAAGCTGTTGCTGCCGCTCTTGGGTCAGCCGATTTTGGCTTGGACGTTGCAGGCTGCGGATCAGGCCAGCTCCATCGAGTGGATTGGCATTCTCTCCCAACCCGGCGATTGGCCGGCCATCGAGCAGATCCTGGCGGCAATGGATCTGTCCACGCCGGTGCAGCTTTTACAAGGGGGGGCGACGCGGCAGGAGTCGGTTTACAGGGGGGTTGAGTATCTCTATAACCTGGGAACAGTAGAGCGGGTGTTGATCCACGATGGGGCCCGCTGCCTAGCTACCCCTAAGTTGTTCGATCGCTGTAGTGCTGCTTTGCAGCAGGTGGATGGTCTCATCGCAGGGATCCCTGTCAAGGACACGATTAAAGTCGCTGAGGCAGGCCCAAAAGGGATCCAAATTCAGTCAACCCCAGAACGCAGCCGGCTGTGGGCAGCGCAAACGCCGCAGGGGTTTCGCCTGTCGATGCTATGGCAAGCCCATCGGGAGGCTCTGGCCCAGGGTTGGCAGGTAACCGATGATGCAGCCCTATTCGAGAAGCTGGGTTGGCCAGTCTACATCGTCGAAGGGGAGGAGTCCAATCTGAAGCTAACCACCCCCCTGGATGTGTTGCTGGCCGCACAAATCCTGCAGCAGCGTCTCGGACCAGCGCGTTAGCTCAATTCAATCCCGGTAGGGCCAGTCTCAACCTTGGGAATTAAAAGTAGGAAGGAGGAAATCTAGGTTCACTAAGAGCACTTTGATCACCCCATCTCTTGTGGTCCGTTGGAAATGAAAATGATAAGTCTGGCTGTTTAGAATCTAATGCACCCAAGACACCTGAAACCAAGCAAAAGATGAGATTAATGCACTTTTCACTTTCTTCATAAACTTGCCGTTCTGAGAACCGAACTACAACCCAGCCTCTATCCGCTAGATAAGCATCACGCTTACTTTGCTTAGGATCATTCACAGTATGGGCTGGCCTACACAGATTACCTTCAAGAAACCATGGCTCATCAATTTCAATGTCAATGAGTAAAACGAGTGATCTTTTTCCATCTCTAGATACCTGCATTGCGATATCAGCTAGAAATCGCAGGAGCCCCGCACTGTACCCGTAGGGT
>NZ_JANSIM010000291.1:0-945 GCF_047502655.1 Synechococcus sp. R5-12
TACAGTGCGGGGCTTAGCTACCCCCACACCCCGACAAGCTAAGCTGGGAAAAGTTGTGCTTTTCTGGATGTGCCCCCGCCGCCTCAGCCTTCTGTGCAGGATGACTTTCCTCCCTTGCCTCCCCCCCCTTCCCGTTCTCCGGCCTTGAGGGTGGTGGAGACAGCTTTTTTGGCCAGTACGGCAGCCTTGATCTGGATCCTGAGCTACACGCCGCTAGCTCCTTTCATGCGCCTGTTTTTCCCCATCCCGGTGGCGCTGGCGGTGATGCGCTGGGATCCCCGCACAGGGGCAATGGCCCTGGTGGTCTCCGGCCTGTTGCTGACGGTGCTGATAGGGCCCACGCGCAGCATTCTCTATGTCATTCCCTATGGTCTGCTGGGCTATTGGTGTGCCCGCCTGTGGCAGCAGCGTCTTTCCTGGTACGTCTCGGTGGTGAGCGGGGCTGTGCTCAGCGCCCTGGGCTTGATCTTTCAGTTGGTGCTTTCCTCCCTACTGGTGGGGGAAAACCTCTGGATCTACGTAACCATTCAACTTACCGGCCTAACCAACTGGCTCCTGGATGTGTCCCTCAGCCGATGGGGCGTCTACTGGGTGGCAGAACCCTGGATGGTTCAGGTGGTGGTGGTGGGATTTATTGCCTTCAATTCCCTCATCTACGTATTCACGGTGCATTTGGTGGCCGCCCTGGTGATGGAGCACTTTCATTGCCCGCTGCCACCCCCGCCGAAGTGGGTACAGTTTTTGCTGGATTAGCAGCCCCTGTGAGTTGTACAAGAGCAGAGCAAGCTGCTCTACAAATGAGTTCTTGACAAATCTTGACAAATGAGTTCTTGGCAAAAGTCCCACCCTATTGCCATGCAACGCTACAGGAATGCAAGAACTGGAAGGTTCTCTGCTACGATCGCGGTAGCGGGACGGAGTCCTTTCGCGGTAGCGGGACGGAGT
>NZ_JANSIM010000292.1:0-530 GCF_047502655.1 Synechococcus sp. R5-12
ACTGACGAGCTGGCTATCCTTCAGGCCAAGCTGCAGGAGTACCTGGACAACGGATCCCAACTGGGCTGGTTAATTGACCCAGAAAAGGGCCAAGTTTACGTCTATCGCCCAGGTCAGCCGGTACAGGTTTTGGAGCGACCTGCTAGTTTGTCTGGGGATCCGGTTCTCCCTGGCTTTGTGGTGGATCTCACCTTAATCTGGGAATAGTGCTCCCCACGCTCTAAAACTGCCCACCAGGATGAGCTCATGATTGCCCTCAACCTGCAGCCGGCTGTGAATTTAACCGATGAAGTTTTCGAGCAGCTTTGTCGGCAGAATCCTGAGCTGCGCCTGGAACGCACCGCCCAAGGAGAACTGATCGCCATGGCCCCTGCAGGCAGCGAAAGTGGATTCCGCAACGCCGACCTGCTGGGCCAACTTTGGCAGTGGAATCGACGCAAGAACTTAGGTTTTGTCTTTGACTCTTCCGCGGGCTTTGCCCTGCCCAATGGGGCCATCCGCTCTCCCGATGCCGCTTGGATTGCCAAAGA
>NZ_JANSIM010000293.1:0-1279 GCF_047502655.1 Synechococcus sp. R5-12
TGCTATGTCGGCTGCCATGCTTTCTTTGGGCGAACGGATTGGGAGAGAGCTAGGGCGCGGAGCCATAGAGAGAGTTTTTGTACAGGGGGAAAAAGGATACGGGGTTTTAACCAGTTGTGGCCCCGATGCCGTCTTGCTGACAATTGCCAGTCATGAAGTCAAGCAGGGCTTGCTTTTTTTGGAAATTAAGCGAGTCGCAGCAAGCATTGCAGAGGCAATGAAGTAAGAAAACCGGACGCGGAATCTAATTTTGTTTTTGATTTTGTCCTGATGTTGAGGAAACTATGGCCATTAAACCTTCGGAGCTGCTCCAAGTCCTGATCTCTCGCACCCAATTTACAGATGAAGACAGGAAGATTTTGCAGCAAAGTGCCGACTGGGGCAGCAGCATTGCTGTAGAAATGGCGGATACCTTTTACAGCTACCTGGATCGCGATGCCGAGATGGCGGCAGTGATAGCCAAACACAACCGGCAGCGGCTGGGTCAAACCTTTGCCGAATGGTTCAAGGAAATGTTTACGGGCATGGATAACTGGGGGCCACAATACGCTGAGCGGCGTTGGAAGATCGGCATAGTCCACGTGCGCGTTGGCATTGGCCCTCAACACGTGGTTCCGGCCATGGCTACGGTTGTGCAGGAGGTGAGTCGGCGGCTGGTCAAAGAAGGCAAGCCCGAGCAACTGCGCATGAGCCTAAGCAAAGTTTGCATGATCGATCTCTCCTTTATTGAGCAGGCCTATCTTGAGGTGGCCTATAATGCTGTGCAACAGGAAACAGGCATGAGCGAGGCCTTGTTTAAGCGCTTGATCAGGGTTGAGTAGGCCCGTCTGCGCTGGGGGTTTACGGCTGAGGCTAACCATGAGCAATATTCTCCGCATTGTTGTAACAGGGCCGGTGGGAGCTGGAAAGTCTACCTTTATTCGCACGATTAGCGAGATTGAGGTAGTAGACACCGATTGCAAAGCAACAGACGAGGTAGCAGAACTGAAGAAAACCACGACGGTAAGCATGGACTTCGGCCGCTTGAGAATTGGAGAGGAGGAAGAAGAGATGTGGCTGCATCTCTACGGTACTCCCGGCCAGTCTCGCTTTAACTTTATGTGGGATATTTTGATTAAGCGTGCCCACGGCTATGTTCTTCTGGTGCCTGCGCACTTGCCGGGCCAATTTCGCAATGCCCAAGCTATTCAATCTTTTATGAAAGCCAGGACAAGTGCCCCCTGCGTGATTGGGATCACCCACGTCGATCAACCCAATGCCTGGGATCCAGAAGACATTT
>NZ_JANSIM010000294.1:0-2384 GCF_047502655.1 Synechococcus sp. R5-12
TTGAACAGTGATGTTCAGCAGTGTTCAGCGTAAATGTATCAGGTTCCAAAGCCCGCTGCAGAGTGCCAAGGCCGATCTCGGCCGCAATAGCCAGAAGGGCCACTGGAACCGCCCCCACCAGCAAGATGGCGTTGTCGTAGAGGGCAAACCCTAGGGTAATGAAAGTACCCAGCCCTCCCGCGCCGATAAACGCTGCTAGCGTAGCACTGGCAATCACCTCAATCGTAGCCGTTTTAACACCGGCCAGGATCACCGGCAAAGCCAAGGGGATCTCCACGTGCCGCAGTACCTGGCCAGGAGTCATGCCCATGCTCAGGGCAGCTTCCCGCAGGGCCGGCTCAAGGCTGCGGAAGGCCACATCCGTGCTGATCAGAATGGGGGGCAAAGCCAGGAGGGTTAGCGCGACGACTGCCGAACGAAAGCTGAGGCCAAAATAGGGGATGGCCAAAAACAAAATGGCCAAACTGGGGATCACCCGCAGGCTGCTAAACGCATTGATCACCACCAGGGAAAGCATCTGGGAGCGGGAGCTGAAAAAGCCCAGCGGCAAACCCAACAGCAGCCCCATTCCCAAAGGCACCGCCACCAGTTGCAGGTGTTGGACGAAAGCTTGAAACAGCGTGTCGCTGTGGTTCTGGGCGTAGCTGAGGGAGCGGGCCAAAAGGCTCATTGCCAATCCGAGTTGCCGTCTGTATCCTGCCTATCTTCCCTAATGGTGTCTGGATCCCTGTTTGGGGGGTGGTTGGCTTCTCGCTCTTGCAAACGGCGGATTTGGGAGCGCACCTGCAAAGCAATCTGTAAAGCAGCCTCCAGGATTCGCCCCTGTTCGCTGGCCTGCTCGCTCACCTGCAGAGCTGTCAACGCTGCCAAGTTATCGCCGAAGAACTCGCTCTGCTGCTCGATCAGGTCTTCGTTTTGCCGCAAGATCCGTTCGGTTTTCAAGGCGCGAATGAGATCGGCCCGGGTCAGCTTCAGGGCTTCGATCACCTCAGCCCTCTGGGCCAGCTTCACCTCGGGGTTGCCCGCTTCCACCAACTGGTCGTTGACGTGGATGGCCTGGATGATTCGGTTGTAGCGATCCACTTCCCCCAGCAAGTTCAACAGCAGCGGCATGCGACGGCTGCGGAAAATCCAATAGGCTTGGCCCAGAGCGGCAATAGCCGCCAGGATCCCCCATTCCACCAGCCAAGTGCCCCAAGTGGCCTGTAGGCCAGGGATCCAAATCCGCCCCACCAGGGTAAGTAGGGATCCCCCTGTCCAGAAGGTCAAGAAACGCAGGAACAAGTCCAGCGTCACCAGCAAGCGTAGGAGATCCCAGAAGGCGGAGAACTGGCGCAGACGGTCTTTAAAACGACGAACGGGCCGAGGCCGATACAACCAAGCCACCGGCACTTGAGAGAGGCTTTCAACTTGAGCTGGGGAGATGATCAGCTCTTGTAAGTCCCGCTGCATCGCCATTTGCTCTGCTGAGGCTGGGAAGTTTTCCCATTGTACTTGCGACCTTGAGCAGCTTGGGCTTGCTCAGGGATCCCTTCCCAGAAGGGAAGCTGCCTGGCCAAGTCTCGATAGAATGGGGTTCGCTGGGCTGTTTGCGTCTTCACGCCCTCGTGCTCAAGTTGTAGGGCAACAGTGAGACACAAGACAGCTCGTCAAACGCAAAGGAGAAGAGCAGGGTGACCAGCCAATTGCGCCAACTGAAGGCCCATCTCGCTGAACCGGAAAACTTTGCCCCCTACGGACAGGTCATTTGCCCCACTCCCGATCACAAACCCTTCGACAGTCAAGATGCTCAGTTGTTCTTGAATCAAGGGCAGCCCCGCTTTTACATCATGCGCTTGCCTCGCCGCGGCCTCAAGTTTACTCAGATCACCCACCACATCCGCTGCACCCAGTGCCTGGGATCCCTCAATGGCAAGGAGTGGTTTATTGGTGTTGCACCCCCTGCCGATGAGCTGCACGTGGATCAGATTCAAGCCTTTCGGGTGCCTGGGGATCGCTTTATCAAACTGGAGATGGGTACCTGGCATGCCGGCCCCTATTTTGACCACGAAGAGTTCATCGATTTCTACAACTTGGAGCTGGCCGACACCAACATCACCGATCACGAAACCATAAACTTACTCCAAACCTACAACCTGGAGTTCCAGATCACCCCCTGACAAGCTTTTGGGGATCCCTTATCAATCGGGCAAAAAGCAGCATTGATCACAGCAATCTTTCGCTTGAGCGCAAGAAGAGTTGTGGGGATCCGTACTCCACTATGGGTGGAGAGAGAAAGTGGGCTTGGATCCCAGTCCTAGTGGATGTAGCCGACTTGGGTGAGCGTTCCTTGACTTGGGCTTAACAAAGGAGGGGCGCGGGGAGCTATAAGTCCCGCGCTGTAT
>NZ_JANSIM010000059.1:0-15348 GCF_047502655.1 Synechococcus sp. R5-12
TTTCAGTATAGTTGAGCTTATTATTGACTAGAGTCATGCTCCAGCCTATTCCCAAGTTAGCCATCCAGGCGGCTAGGAAAACTCCATCCACTCCACCAACTGGTTACCCCCATAAGCAAGGGGAGTGTCGAACAAAAACATGCGGGTCAAGGACGTGACCGGTAAGATCCAAGCAGGGATCCCCAAATAAAGAAAGAAGTAGAAACCAACGTGCAACATCAAGTTTTGGGGTTAGGCATTGCGGGGCTGGCGGCAGCGCGGCTGTTGCGGGCCCAGGGCTATGAAGTGCTGGTTTGGGATGAGCAAGATTCCCCTCTTCTCAGACAGCGGCAGGCCGAGCTCAATCAAGAAGGGATCCCGGTTCGGCTGGGGCAGCCTTTTCAACTGGCCGAAGGGGTGAAGCAGGTGGTGGTCAGTCCAGGCATTGCTTGGGATCACCCGCTGCTGCAGGCGGTGCGTCAACAGGGAATCCCGGTGGTGGGAGAGGCGGAGCTGGCCTGGATCTATCTTGACCACCTACCCTGGGTGGGGATCACCGGCACCAACGGCAAAAGCACCACCACGGCTCTGGTGGCGGAAATGTTCAAGGCGGCGGGGTTGCAAGGGATCCCCTGCGGCAACATCGGCCTGCCCCTGTCGCAGGTGGCTTTGGAAACGCTCCAGGGAACGCTAGAGCCGGACTGGATCGTGGCGGAGCTGAGCAGCTACCAGTTGGAGGCCAGTAGCCGCCTCATGAGCAGCACTCCTGGAGGGCCGCCGCGCATTGGGGTGTGGACCACCTTCACTCCCGATCACCTAGAACGGCACGGGACGCTGGAGCGCTATGCCAGCTTCAAGGCTCGCCTTTTGGATCGGGCCCAGTGGCGGGTGCTCAACGGCGAGGATCCCTACCTGTGCCGCCGCCGGCAGGACTGGGAAAATACCTATTGGACTTCCCTTGCTGCCCCGCAACTCTGTTGCGATCAGGATCCCACTGCAACCGTTGACCTGCGGGAAAACCGCCTCTACATCCAGGGGGAGATGGTGGCGGAGCTGGAGGACTTTGCAGAACGCTGCCCTGGCCAACACAATCTGCAAAACCTGCTCTTGGCGGCAGCAGCAGCGCGTCTGGCCGGGATCCCCAACGTTGCCATTCAAAAAGCCATCCGATCTTTTGCCGGCATGCCCCATCGACTGGAGCGGGTGGCGCAAATCCAGGTGGGAGCCACCCCCATCCGCTTTGTCAACGACAGCAAGGCCACCAACTACGAGGCCGGCTGGGTGGCGCTCAACGCCCTTTCCCCACCCATTATTCTGATTGCCGGAGGAAGGGCTAAGCAGGGGGATCCCGGCGCCTGGTTGCAGTTGATTCGGGCCAAGGTGGCCCGCGTGGTGCTGATGGGGGAGTCTGCCCCAGCCCTGGCGGAGGCCCTTCAGGGGATCCACTATACTGACGTTGAGCTGGTGCCAACCCTAGATGTAGCGGTGGAAAGAGCCTTTGCAGCGGCTTGTTCCCTTTCGCGTCAAGCTCAGAGCTTGGGGAAGCCCGCTCAACCCATCACCATTTTGCTGTCCCCCGCCTGTGCCAGTTTTGACCAGTACTCCAGCTTTGAACACCGTGGCAACCATTTCCGAGCCTGCTGCCAAGCCCTCCAGGGATCCCTGGAATGCTGAAGCTCGCTGGCTGCGCTGGCTCACCTTGATCTGGCTGGTGCTGGGGCTGCTGATGCTGTTTTCCGCTTCCTACCCGGTGGCTCAGCGGATCACCGGCGATGGCCTCTACTTTTTCAAGCGCCAATTGCTCTGGGCCGGGCTGGGTCTGGGCTGTTTCTGGGCTCTGGTGCAGATCCCGCTGCGGCGCTGGTTCCCCTGGGTCGGGATCCTCTGCTTGCTGGGAGTTGGCTTGGTGTGGGCCACCCAGGTGCCGGGGTTGGGGGTTTCCCGCCTGGAAGCCAGCCGCTGGCTGGATTTGAAGGTGATCCCTGTTATCCAGCCCTCGGAATTGCTCAAGCCCCTGTTGGTCTTGCAGGGATCCTGGATCTTTGGCCGCTGGTTTCACCATCCTCCCTGGTTCCGCATCCTCTGGGTGGTTATCTTCGCCTTTGCGCTCTTGGGGATCCTCGCCCAGCCCAACCTGGGCACCACGGCCATCTGCGGCCTCACCCTCTGGGCTATGGCTTGGACCGCCGGGATCCCAGCTTTCACCCTTTTGGCCACAGCGGGGCTGGGGATTCTGGCGGCTGTGGTGAGCATTCTCAGCAAAGATTACCAACGGCGGCGCATCTTGGCCTTTTTGGATCCCTGGGGTAACGCCCAAGGGGATGGCTACCAGCTGGTGCAAAGTCTGTTGGCTATTGGCTCTGGCGGCCTGTGGGGCAAGGGATATGGCCTCTCCCAGCAAAAGCTGTTCTACCTGCCCATCCAATACACCGACTTCATCTTCTCGGTGTATGCAGAAGAGTTTGGCTTGGCCGGATCCCTGTTCTTTCTGGGGTTGCTGACCTTCTACACTCTGCTGGGCTGGCGGGTGATGGGGCGCTGTCGAGAGCTGACCATTCGCTTAGTAGCCTGCGGCTGCCTGATGTTTCTGGTGGGTCAGTCACTGATGAACATCGGCGTGGTCACCGGGGTTCTGCCCACCACAGGTGTGCCCCTGCCTTTGTTCAGTCATGGCGGCAGCTCTATTCTGGCAGGGCTGATCACAGCAGGATTGTTGGTGCGGGCAGCCCGCGAAGCAGGATAAAGTAAGGCTGCATGTTGCCAACCCAGCAAAGGGATCCTTTCACGCAAGCAGCAAACCCAGAGGGCCAGGGATCCCTATTGGATTGGTTAGTCTCTGCTTTAGAGCGGCTTCTTATGCAGCAAAACCAAAGCTGAAGTTGAAACCGAGCCTAGATCCAGCCCATTTCATCCAAAACGAGGGTAAACACCGTCGCGCAACAGGCCACCAACAGCGACACATAAGCCGGCTGACCGTGGGCAATGCAAACACCGGCTGCCACCGAAGCGCCCGCAGCTGCAGAAAAGGTACGACCTGCCCAATTGCCTTTGGAGGGTTTGTCAGAAGGATTGAATTTGTTAAACATTTTTACAGCAGAAAGAGGATTCAAAGGGAATCAATTCCATAGGAAACGGCCTCAGGTTATCACCCCCCGACTCGATTCCAGAGGGATCCAAGGCCATTCTCAATATTTCTTCGCTTAGACTTCAATCTTTCGTAAAATTGCGCTGAGATGCTCATAATCACCCCGCAACAGACAGCTCAACTGCCGACCTGCCTGTAGAAGCCAGTTGCGATCTCGGTTCAGGATTCGGTAAGTTTGGCGAATCACGGCAGCCACCAGCTCATCGGTTGGGATCCCGTTGACCCGTAGCAGGGTGCGCAAAAACTCGAAAGAGCGGCAGAACTCCCTCACTTCCGTATCGGAGCAGAGATAAACCGGCTGGTGAATCTGGGGAGGGCGTGGCGGCAAGTACTGATAGACCCGTCCCCCGCTGACAAAGCCGACAATGGCCGCGCGAAAATCGGTGCGCAACATGGCAAAAATCTGGGGCTGTTGCTCCCGCAGCTCCTGAGGGGAGAGGCCCAAAGCCCTGGCGCGATGGACGGTGTCGATGGGGGCGATGGCGGCATAGCAAACCACGCCATAGATCAGGTTGCCGGTCTCTTCGTCTTGGGAGCGCGTCCAACTGCCGAGAGCAGGCATGGGCGGGAAGGTCAGGCGTTCCGGCTCGAAGCACTGGGCCACAAAGGTTGTGGTGTCGGCCTCCACCACTTCTCCAAAAGCAGAGGCTGGCTGGGGAGAGATGGCCTTGGCTCTCATCGCGATCTCAGGCTCCTCAAGGGTTGCTGCTGCAGAGGCCGGCGAAGGGAGGTGGAATTCAGACCCACAGACAAGTCAAGAGAAAATAGAATCTTTCTAGGTTTTAAGACTTGTGAAGATAGGGGCAATCCCCTCGCCCAACCTTTTACCCCTTCTGCAACATTTTTCCCATCCCCGGACGGCAACTCAGCAACTCAACGGCTCATGAGATCCTCATTGCTAAGAAAGTTAGCCGATTTTGGGGATCCCTGCGTAATATATTTTTTCACACGCTCCCGCGCAAATTCGCCATCCTAAATATTAGCCATTCTAAGTATTGAGCAGTTGGCGAGCGGAGGGAGAAACAATGAATGCTCAGCAACGCGGCCAAATCATCGCTTCTGAGTGGATGATCGACAGCCAAAACCCAGTACACTCCATTTCTCGGCTCAAGCGTCGGGCGACCTATTCCGATGTAACCCTCTGGTGGTTGGTGGTGCAACTCAACCTGATGGAACAAAACTCTATCCACACCGATCATCGATAGGATGGACGGCACAAGAACAATCGGCTGCACGAAAATCCCAGCCCAGGAACATCCCGGATCCTAAATCCAATCTTAAAACTTAAAAAAAACAAAAGAAGAGCTGAAAGTTGAGTCGGGTTGCACCTCGAACACCAGCTCTTCTGGACAGAGTAAGGAATAGAGATAAAGAAGAACCGAGTCTCGACCCCCCTTTAATCCTCCAGAGGCAAAGCCGCCACCTGGGCCGGTTGCACTGGCGAGGGGAAGAAAGGCCGCTGCACGATTTCAGTTGCCAACACACTGCGCAACTGGGCAGCTACCGCCACCGTTGTGACATCGTAGGTTTGGGTAGCCAGGCGTGGGTAGAAGCCAATGCCGAGGATCGGCAACAGCAGACAGAGGGCCACCGCCATTTCCCGCGGGCGCATATCCCCCAGGTAATCTTCCAAAACTAGGCCGGGATCCTGAGCCCCGTAGAACACCTGCCGCAGCATGGAGAGCAAGTAAATGGGCGTCAAAATGATACCCACTGCCGCCAGCAGGGCAATTCCAGCTTTGAAGGTCGGCGCATAGGCATCGCTGGTGGTCAAGCCCAAGAACACCGTCAGCTCACCCACAAATCCGCTCATCCCCGGCAGCGCCAGAGAGGCCAGGGATCCCGCCGTAAACAGGGCAAAAGCCTTCGGCATCTGCTTGGCCAACCCTCCCAACTTGTCGAGGGCAAGGGTGTGGGTGCGCTCGTAGGTGATCCCCGTCAGGAAGAACAAAACTGCAGCGATCAGACCGTGGGAGATCATTTGCAGCACTGCCCCATTGATGCCCAGCTCCGTAAAGGCGGAGATCCCGATCAACACAAAGCCCATGTGGGCAATGGACGAATAGGCCAAGCGCCGCTTGAGATGGTTCTGACCAAAGGCCGCCAACGCCCCGTAAATGATGTTCACCACACCCAACACCGCCAGCACAGGGGCGAAGTACACGTGGGCTTCCGACAACATGCCCACATTCATGCGGATCAGGCCATAGCCACCCATCTTGAGCAGAACTCCCGCCAAGATCATGGAAATGGGAGCAGAGGCTTCGCTGTGGGCATCCGGCAGCCAGGTGTGCAGCGGAAAAATCGGCAGCTTCACCCCAAAGGCAATCAGCAAAGCCGCATACACCAACAGCTCCAAGGCCACCGGGTAAGACTTAGCGCTCAGCTCTGCCATCTCCAGGCTAAAGCCCTCGCCATAGAAGGCCATTGCCAGGGATCCCACCAAGATAAAAATGGAGGCGGCGGCGGTGTAGAGGATGAACTTGGTGGCGGCGTACTGGCGCTTCGGCCCACCCCAAATGGAGATGAGCAGATAGACCGGCACCAGCTCAATCTCCCACATCAGGAAGAATAGAAGCATGTCCTGCGCCAGAAATACGCCCACCTGGGCGCCGTACATCAGCAGCAGCAGGAAGAAAAACAAACGCGGCTTGTGGGAGAGATTCCAAGCCGCCACAATCGACAGGGTCGTGATCAAACCCGACAGCAACACCAGCGGGAAGGAGAGGCCGTCCACCGCCAGCGACCAGTGGAACCCAATTTGGGGCACCCAGGCGTAGCGCTCCGCCAGTTGCAGAGAAAAGTCCTGCAGGTCATAGTGCCGCACAAAGACATAGGCCATCAGGCCCAAATCAAAAGCCCCCACAGCGAGGGCATACCAACGCACCCAACGGCTCTGGGGGATCAAGGGGATCCCGAAGGCTGCCAGCAGAGGCAAGAGCACCAGCACCGACAGCCAGGGAAACTCAAGAGAATTGCTCATGACCGGGAATAAATACTCATGCTCGATACCTCAATGATATGAAGCTGTGTAAACAAATGGGAAGCGATATTTACAAAAAAATCTGCGCCATCGCGCAGATCTCGAGAAGGTTTCTCCAATGCCAATCATCGAGGATCCTCAAGGGATCCAGCAGGACAGCACTCCGCCAGGTGGATGGGCCACCCGAGTTGGCCAGAGAACCTTGTGGGGATCCCCCGGCAAGCGACTCCCCCGCTACCGGGGAAGTGGCCAGGATCTACTCGTCTTCGGCAAAGACAAAACGGTGCAGCTCGTCCAGGGTTGGCTCTGGGCTTTCCAGAGCAAAAAGAACCGCGTCCTCAATCACGGCGCTGACCTCCGCGTGGATGGCTTGGAAGTCTGCCTCGGTCATTAGGTTGTGCTCCAGGGCATAGCGTTCCAGTTGCTTGATGGGATCCCGCTGCCGCCAGAACTCTTTTTCCTCAGGACTGCGCAGCTCGTCAGGGTCGGCCAGAGAATGGCCCCGGAAACGATAGGTGATGCACTCCAGCAAGGTGGGGCCTTCTCCGGCACGGGCGCGGGCGATGGCCTGTTGGGCCGCCTCTCGCACCGCCAGCACATCCATCCCATCCACCTGGTAGCCGGGCATGCCAAAAGCCGGGCCCTTGCGGTAAATATCGGTGTCGGAAGTGGCGCGTTCATGGGCCATGCCAATAGCCCAGAAGTTATTTTCCACCACATAGACGATGGGCAACTTCCAGAGGGCGGCCATGTTGAGGCACTCGTAAAACTGGCCGTTGTTGCAGGCTCCATCCCCAAAGAAGCAGGCGGTTACCTGGTCAGTGCCCCGGTATTTGGCAGAAAAAGCAGCCCCCGTCGCCACCGGGATCCCTTCGGCCACAAAGGCATAGCCCCCCAAGAAATTGTGCTCCGCCGAGAAGAGGTGCATGGAACCACCCCGACCCTTGCTGCAGCCGGTGGCCTTGCCGAACAACTCTGCCATGACCGCCCGCGGTGGGATCCCGGTGCTGAGGGCATGCACGTGATCTCGGTAGGTGCTGCACACATAGTCGGTGGGCTTGAGCGCCTTGATCACCCCCGTAGAGACGGCCTCCTGGCCGTTGTACAGATGCACAAAGCCGAACATCTTGCCCTTGTAGTACATTTCGGCGCACTTGTCTTCAAACAGGCGGCCCAGCACCATGTCTTCATAAAGAAGACGAGCCTCTTCGGCAGAAATGCGAGCAGTTGTGGAGCGCGAAGTAAGTTCTTGAACCATGCTGCGGTGCAACGAATCAGAGGTATCTTAGGCGGTCAGCAGTGAGCTTTGCGGTTTGCCCATTATCTCATGCTCCAGTCTGCCTGCCACCTTACCTGGAAATCCCATCCTGCAGGGCCGAAAGCGGTTGTTTCGAGGCCAAGGGAGTTAAACTGAAAGGCTAGGGCAAGAGGCGTTTCCATTGCAGCAGCCGCATCAGGACTCCGTCCCGCAAACGCGAATCTTGAACACCAGAGGGGGGGTTTCTTCTGCTCTCGGCTTGGACGTCGATCTGCTGGAGCCGGGGGCAAGAGGTATCTGGCCAGCCAACGTGACGGGGTGCGCCCATGGGAGCCCGTTGGGTTAGCGGTTTTGCGGCGGTGTTGTTTGCGTTGGCGGTCACCCTGCTAGGGGGCTGGTATTTTACTGCAGCCATTGGGCTAATCATTTTTTTGGCCCAGTTGGAGTTTTTTCGCTTGGTGCAAGCCAAAGGCAATGCGCCGGCCATGCGCACCACCATGTTTTCCAGCCAGGTGCTGGTGATTTTGCAGCAGGTCAAGCCGGAATGGACCAGCCCTGCTTTTATTGTGGCGGGATCCATCATCTGTTTTTATTTGCTCTTTAAGCCCAAGGTGGCCACCATTGCCGATATTGCCACCTCGATTTTGGGGTTGTTCTACTGTGCGTTGCTGCCCAGCTTCTGGATTCGGGTCAGGGCCTTGTCTTTTGCGCAAGGGCTGGGCGAAGGGCTATGGATTACGCTGCTGGCCATTGGCTGCGTGATCGCCGCAGATGTAGGGGCCTACCTGTGTGGTCGGGCCTTTGGGCGCACCAAGCTCTCCATCCTCAGCCCGAAAAAGACGGTGGAAGGGGCGGTAGCCGGCATTGCCGCCAGCATGACCCTTGCGGTGGTTGGAGCCTATTACCTGGGCTGGCCGTGGAGCTGGTTGAGTGGGGGCATTCTGGGGTTTTTGATTGGGTTAACCAGCCTGCTGGGAGATCTCACAGAATCTCTGATGAAACGGGATGCAGGGGTGAAAGATTCCGGGGATCTGATCCCAGGCCACGGCGGCATTTTGGATCGGGGGGATAGCTACGTATTCACCGGGCCGCTGGTGTTTTATTTTATGGAATGGCTCAACGCTTACTCTGGGCTGTAGAGCCAGCTTGCAAGTTTGCCAAACCCAGGAGCGCCCACTAGCCGAAGGTGCGGAAGGCCCTCAATTCAAAATTGCCTGGCATTCGGGCCGCTCCAAAAACACTTCTGGCAAAATGGAATCCCCGAAGTGCCCTGGAGGTGCACTCACTATGGCAAACCCCTTCAGATCCAACTCGGTTTCGTCGTAAACCACCAGTTGCCTGAAACTGGCAACAGGATCCCCCTCCACCTCGAGAATGCGGGCTTTTCGCTGGATAATCCAAGGGGTCTCCCCTTCTAGTTCAGAAGGGGCCAGAGGGCGATCTAGGCCAAACACGAACTCTCCACTTCGACCCACAAGAGTCCACTCTGAGCTATTGGGCTTCTCTGTACCTACGAAGCAAAAGACGTAATCGCTGTACGGAACAAAATACAGGCCTACCAGCCGGGATTGTTCATCAGGGTGGCGGCGGGCACTCAAGCAAACCTCAAAACCCAGCAGAGAGGCTGGATCGACGGGCTGCCCATAACAAAGCAGGATGTCGTCTTTTGAGCGTTTCCACCACTCTTGTTGCGCGAGGGCAGGGATCCCAGGGGATAGAGCCATCAGAGCCATCAGGACCGTTGCCGTCAATGATCTGGACATAACGCCGTACCCAAAGCTGAGGATGGTAGTACCCTAGCTCGAAATCCCTCTCTAGCCGTGTGATTAGGGTCAAGACCGATGGGCCACTCTACCCCGAAGGGCAAAGGGTTGAACTGCTACTCTATAAAGTGATTCATCCTTCTCAGCCGTTGGCCTATCCTCCCTATGACTGCTGCAATTTCCTCCGCCAACCTGCCCAGCCAGTACAACCCCTTCGAGACCGAGCCGAAGTGGCAGCGCTTTTGGGAGGAGAAGGGCTTTTACGTGGCGGATCCCAAGGCGCCGGGAGAGGCCTTTAGCATGGTGCTGCCCCCGCCCAATGTGACGGGCAACCTGCACATGGGCCATGCTTTTGCCTTTACCCTGCCGGATGTGGTGACGCGCTACAAGCGGATGCGCGGCTACAACGTGCTCTGGCTGCCCGGCACAGACCATGCCAGCATCGCCGTGCACACCATCCTGGAAAACCAACTGCGCCAAGAGGGCAAGACCCGCTTCGATCTGGGCCGCGAGGCTTTTCTGGAGCGAGCTTGGGCTTGGAAGGAGCAGTCGCAGGGAGCTATCAAGAGCCAATTGCGGCGGCTGGGTCTCTCGCTGGACTGGACGCGGGATCGCTTTACCCTCGACGAGGGGCTGAGCCGGGCGGTAACCGAGGCGTTTGTGCGGCTATACGAGGCGGGGTTGATTTACCGGGGCGAGTATTTGGTGAACTGGTGCCCGGCCACCCAGTCGGCGGTGTCAGACATTGAGCTAGACGACAAAGAGGTCAAGGGCCATTTGTGGCATTTTCGTTATCCCTTGGCCGAGGATCCCAGCCAGTATCTGGTGGTGGCCACCACTCGCCCCGAGACCATGCTGGGGGATACGGCGGTGGCGGTAAACCCCCAGGATGAGCGCTATCGCCATCTCATCGGCCAGTTCATTCGCCTGCCCATTAAAAATCGCCTCATCCCCATCATTGCGGATGAGTATGTGGATCCCTCCTTTGGCTCCGGGTGTGTGAAAATTACCCCGGCCCACGACCCCAACGACTTTGAAATCGGCAAACGGCACCAATTGCCCTTCATCAACATCCTCAATAAAGACGGCACCCTCAACGAAAACGGGGATCCTTTCACCGGCCTAGATCGCTTTGTGGCCCGAGAAAAGGTGGTGCAGTGGTTTGCCGAACATGGCCTGCTGGAGAAGGTGGAGGACTACACCCACACCGTTCCCCACAGCGACCGCGGCGGCGTGCCCATCGAGCCTTTGCTTTCCATTCAGTGGTTTTGCGATGTCTCGGGGATGGGGGCTCGCTGTTTGGAAGAGGAATACCAACGAAATAGCCCCCGCTTTATCCCTGAGCGCTGGACCAAAGTCTACACGGGCTGGCTGGAAAAGCTGCGCCCCTGGTGCATTTCTCGGCAGTTGTGGTGGGGCCATCAGATCCCAGCTTGGTACCCGGTCATTGACGGCCAGCTCCCTGAGGATCCGCAGGCTTTTGTGGTGGCCCGCAACGGCGAGGAAGCGCTGCTCAAGGCACGGGAAAAGTTTGGCCCAGAAGTTGAGCGGGTGGAACAGGATCCCGATGTGCTGGATACCTGGTTTAGCTCTGCTCTGTGGCCCTTTTCAACCCTGGGCTGGCCGGAAGAGACCGAGGATTTCAAACGCTACTATCCCAACTCCCTGATGTCCACGGGCTTTGACATCATTTTCTTCTGGGTGGCCCGCATGGCCATGATGGGATCCCAATTTACCGGCCAGATCCCCTTCAAAGATGTGTACATCAATGGCCTGGTGCGGGATGAGCACGGGGCGAAAATGTCCAAAACCAAGGGAAATGGCATCGATCCCCTGGAGCTGCTGGACAAATACGGCACCGACGCCCTGCGCTATGCCCTGGTCAAGGAGGTGGTGGGGGCAGGGCAAGACATCCGCCTGGCCTATGACCGCAAGACCGGCGAGAGCGCCAGCGTAGAGGCCGCCCGCAACTTTGCCAACAAGATCTGGAACGCCTCCCGCTTTGTGTTGATGAACTTGGAGGGGCAAACCCCTGCCCAACTGGGATCCCCTGCCCCCGAAGCGCTGGAGCTGGCCGATCGCTGGATCCTGTCGCGGCTGCACTCCACAGCCACCCAAGTCATCGCCGAGCTGGAAGCCTATGGCCTGGGCGAGGGGGCGCGCCTGCTCTACTCTCTCATTTGGGATGACTTTTGCGACTGGTACATCGAGCTGGTCAAGCCCCGGCTGCGGGGAGAAGACCTGGCTTCCAAACGCGCAGCGCAGCAGGTGCTGGCCACCGTTTTGGAAACTATTCTCAAGCTGCTGCACCCCTGGATGCCCCACATCACCGAGGAGATCTGGCAGCTGCTCACCCAGGTCAATCAAACCACTTCCATCTCTGTGCAGCCCTATCCCACCCCGGATCCCACCTGGATCGACCCCCAACTGGAGCGGGAGTTTGGCTTGGTGATCCAAACCATTACCAGCCTGCGCAACCTGCGGGCAGAAACCGGCCTCAAGCCCCATCAGACCATCAGGGCCCTTTTGCTCACTACCGATCCCGCCGAGCAGCGGATCCTGACGGCTGCCCAAGCCTACATCCGGGATCTGGTTAAGGCTGAGGCTTTGGAGATTACGGGATCCCTGGCCACGGAGCCCAAACAGGTGGCGGCTGCAGTGGTGGGCACGGTGCAGGTGCTGATGCCCTTGGCAGGACTGGTGGATGTGGAAGCGCTGCGGGCCAAACTGCAAAAAGACCTGGCCAAGCTGGAAAAAGAGGCCCAAGGGATCCGCGCTCGCCTAGAGAACCCCAATTTTCTCAACCGGGCCAACCCTGAGGTGGTGCAAGCCAGTCAGGAGCAACTGGCAGAGCTGGAAGCCCAGATGAGGTTACTGGGATCCAGGCTGGAGAAGCTGGGCTGAGGTGGCGTCAGCGCAGGTAGGGCAGCGGAGTGTTTGGGCCGGGCCAGTTGGGGTGTGAAGGCAATGTCCCCAGAATTTCGCGAAATCGAAGTGGTGAACCCCTGCTTCTGTGTTAGGATAGAAGCTGAGATTGTTATCGGTTGTAGTGCTCGTTTCTTCTGGTCTTGACGGATTTTCACGTTTTGTATTGGCAGACGGCTCTCCGAACATCTCACCCTTTGTTACTCTCTCTTTCGGAGATCGTCTATGTCGATTTATGTTGGCAACCTTTCCTTTAAGGTGACAGAAGCGGATTTGACCGCTGTTTTTGCTGAGTACGGTTCTGTCAAGCGGGTGCAAATCCCCACTGACCGCGAGACAGGCCGCATTCGGGGCTTCGGGTTTGTGGAAATGAGCTCTGAAGCAGAGGAGCAAGCCGCCATTGCTGCGCTGGATGGGGCGGAATGGATGGGGCGCGACCTCAAGGTGAACAAAGCTCGCCCGCGAGAAGAACGCCCCACCTCAGGTTTCCGCTCTGGTAACGCGAACAGTGGCGGCGAGCGGCGGCGGAGTTTTCAATCTCGCTATTGAAACGCCTGCTGAGGCTTCCCGGTGCTGGGCAAGGGATTCTCAGTTGAGCTTGTTTTGAAGCGCAGCACCAGGATCCAGCCGTCTCTCTAGGTTGCTTCAATTTTTGTTCAAGTGGTAGCTCAGGAGGAGTTGAGAGGGGATCCCAATCAACTCCTTTTGAATCTCTCACCGCCGACCTCTCTCAGAGGGAGAGGGGAGCTAAGGCAAACCGTATTTGAAACTGGAATAGCTACTGGGCTGGCGGTTTGTCTGGCCAGGGATCCGTTAGATCGGCGGTCAAGGGATCCCAGTCCCATCCCCAATCGCGGGCAATGGCCTGAGTAATCCCCAGTTGCCCGTGGCCGGGGTAGCGGGCCAGGGCTACCACCAGATCAACAAGCTGCTCACCGGCAGGGATTCGACCAAAGATGTGCAGCCCATCGCGAATCTGAGATTCTTTTAGCTCGCAAAGATAGCCATCCAGGCGATTCCAATCTTCTTCTTTTTCCAGGTTGAACTGTTGGTCTAGATGCTCTGCTCGAACCAGCTCCTGAATCTGGGCGCGAATCAGGGGACAACGACTGGGATCCAACTGTTGGGCCTGCACGTACTCATCCATCAGCCGTTCCAAATCCGCCAGGGGGCCGTACAGCTCGGCGCGGGTAAGGGGCGGGGTGAGGTGGTCGATAATCACTGCCTGGGCTCGCCGCTTGGCCTGGGATCCCTCTCCCGGATCGTTGACAATGAAGGGGTAGAAGTGGGGCAGCGGCCCCAGGGCCATCTCCGGGTAGCAGGTGGCGGAAAGGGCGGATCCCTTGCCGGGCAGCCATTCCAGGTTGCCGTGCTTGCCCACATGCACCACCGCTTGAACGGCGAAGACCTGCCGCAGCCACAGGTAAAAAGCCAGGTACTCATGGGGGGGCACCAGATCCGGGGCATGGTAGTTCAAGGACGGATCCCGGTCATAGCCTCGCGGGGGCTGAATGCCTACAAACACCTGCCCTAACTGCAGTCCCACCACGGGAATATCTCGAGAGGGCGGATCCCCCCACTGCCGGACGAGGTCGGTCTGGATGGGCTCAGGCAAGCGGGCAAACCACTCTCGATAAAGGGCAGCAGAAAGCCATTGGCGAGCGGGGCGCAGGGATCCCAAGGGGTCGTAGGTCTGGCCTTCGGTTAGCCAATGGATGAGTTCATCTCCAGTCTGGGGCAGGGGATCTACTGAGTAGCCAGCTCCCGCCAAAGCTTTGAGAATTTCCACACAACTGGCAGGGGTATCCAGACCCACCCCATTGGCCAGCCGCCCGTCCCGGCTGGGGTAGTTGGCCAAAATCAGAGCCAGACGGCGCTGGTTGGCAGGGGTACGCCGCAATTTCACCCAGTTGGCCGCCAAATCGGCTACAAACTCCACCCGATCCGGCACAGCCGCATAGGCCACCACCTCCGTTTGCAACCGGGGATCCCGCTGTTGAACCGCTTTGAAGGAAATGGTGCGGCTGATGATGCGCCCATCCACCTCCGGCAAAGCCACATTCATGGCCAGATCCCGCGCCCCCAATCCCCGCGTGGAGTTCTCCCAGCTCTGCCGGGATCCACCGCTGAGGATTACCTGCAAAACAGGCACATCCAACTCCTGCCACAGCCTCACGTCGGGCTGGTGGCTGTCCAACCGCGCCAGAGAAAAGCTGGTGGTGTTGAGCAACAGGTCAATCTGGCTGCCAAAGTGATCCCGAATGGCCTGGGGCAAGTCGGGATCTTGAAGGCTGTAGGTGTAAAGGCACAGAGGCTGCAGCCCCCGCTCCACCAAGGCTTTTGCCAATTGATCCACCGGCTCTGTATTCCCCGCCAAAACATGGGCCCGGTAGAGTAAAATCCCCACCTTGGGAGCTTGGGGATCCGTCGGCGAGGCTACGGGAGGTTGGTAGATCCCAAGACGAGGCAACCCTTGTGGATCCGGCGCCGAATATTGGCCCCCTAGGAACTCCCTAGCCAGCAACAGCAGACAGGCAGCCACATTCTCCGCTCCCCCCTCCAGCCAGTACCGCCACACCCGATCCGCCACCGCCAGGGGCACAGTGGAATGGCTCACCAAATCCCAGTCGGGGCGATCGTCCCCAGGAATGACGATCAGGGTGGATCCCTCCTCGGCGGCCACCTGCTTGGCTACCTCCAGGCCATAGCTCCAGTAGGCCCTTCCCCCCAACAGGCGAAGGAGCACCACCTGCGCCCGCCGCAGCACCCTCTCGGCATAGTCATCCAGGCTTAGGGGCTGTTGCAACTGCAACAAATTGGCCGCCCGCACCGCCGGAAAATCGCCGGGCAACAGGCGCAGGGCTGCGCTCAAGGCCGTGAGATCCGTATCGGCTGCCGAAAGGATAACGATGGGAGCGGGATCCTGCTCCAAGAAAATGACGCCGGATTGGGAAGGATCCCATCCCCCTGGCAAAGCAGCTATTCGGTGCATGGCCGCTCTCCCAAGGGAAGGAAGCTCAGGCTTAGCGACTGTACTTGAAGCACAGAAGCACCCCAGCTCCCAGCGCTCAACTGGTCAGGAAGGGCTCCCGTAGTGGTTCCCGCTACCCAAGCATTGCCCTGTCCAAAGTGCTCCGCACCGCTGGCGCGAAAGTGCTCCGCACCGCTGGCGCGATCGACAGCAATAGAGTCAGCCACCTCATTCGCAGGAGTTCCGAACTGGCGAGCCCACTCGATTGAATGCGAACCGTAGGCTGATACATTTACGCTGAACACTGCTGAACATCACTGTTCA
>NZ_JANSIM010000295.1:0-664 GCF_047502655.1 Synechococcus sp. R5-12
CGGGGCTGGGTGGCCTTGTGGCGCTTTACTACCCTATCCCCACCACCACCACCCCGTCAAGATATCCAACCCAAAGTTTTTTGAAGCCAGAAGGGATCCGGATCCACCGTTAGACTGTTGAAGTGAGCTCAGATTGGGTTAGACGGGTTTATGGGGATTGTGATTGGGGCTGTTGCTCCTGACTTTAGCTTGCCTGCGGTGGGGAAAGGGATCCAAAAGGGAGCCCAGATTTCACTGGCGGCCTACCGGGGCAAGAGCAAGGTGTTGCTGGCCTTTTACCCGGCGGATTTTTCCCCGGTATGCACGAGCGAGATGCGTTGCTTTCGGGAGGATTGGGAAGCTTTCCGGGCCGCGGGCTGCGAGATCTTGGGGATCAGCAGCGATCCCCTCTCCAGGCACCAAGCCTTTGCCGAGCAGCTTAAGCTGGAGTTTCCTTTGCTGAGCGATGTGGACAGAACCGTGAGCCAGCAGTACGGGGTGGACAGCCTGCTGGGGACGCGGCGGGCCTATTTTTTGGTGGATAGCCAAGGGATCCTACGCTACCAGCATGTGGAGTGGCTGCCCTTGTTCAAGCGAGACAACCGGGAGCTGCTGGAGGCCGTGAGGGCGATTAGCTAGCTCGCCGGGAAGCCCCGCACTCTCTGCAACAGCAGGAGGGTCGGGA
>NZ_JANSIM010000060.1:0-12093 GCF_047502655.1 Synechococcus sp. R5-12
AGGATACGGTCAGGACTTGGGTCATGGTTCTATCATAACTTCCGTATTCCTCCCGACACTGACCCTACAGGTACAGTGCGGGGCTCCTGCGATTTCTAGCTGACGCAAGCATCTGCCTGGATAGACAGCCCGATAGATGGATAATGGTTCTGGTGTTGATTTTCCCGGCAATAGCTCCTGCCCGAGCTGGGCTCCTTCCTCTCCCCTGTTATCTTGCACCGTCCTTTTGCCTTATGTTGCCAAGCCTTCCTCTCGCAGCTATCCCCCTGTTCTCTATTGCGGCAGCCATGCTCTTGGTCTATCTGCCCATGGGGGTGGTGGGTTATGCCCGTGCCCGCGTCGGCTACGACCTGCATGCCCCTCGGGCTATGTTCGATAGGCTACCTCCCTACGGGCAACGGGCCACCTGGGCCCACGCCAACGGGTTTGAGACCTTTGGGATGTTTGCGGCAGCAGCGTTGATCGCCTACATCACCGGCCCTCACTCGGATCCCTGGTATTTTGGCCTCAGCGGAGATGAAGGGGTAGCTGTGCTGTGTGGGGTGTTTCTGCTGGCGCGGCTGCTCTACAACTTTTTCTACATTGCCGATATTCCCATTGGGCGATCCCTCTCCTTCTTGGCGGGATCCCTGGCCACGTTGGGCCTGTTGCTGATTAGCCTGCTGCCTTTTCTCGGCACCGGCCTGGCCTAATCTGGCGAGAGAAACTCCCCCGTCATTTGTTGAGCCTGCCGGTACCCTGGCCCAACCTGCGATACTGGAAAAGGACTTCGTCACTGGAAAAGGACTTCGTCCTGCTGTCGCCAACGGCGTCCTCTGGGTGCCTCTCTTTTGTCCCACGGCCCACTACGCAACGGTCAGCCATGTACACTCTGGAACTGCTCCTGAAAGGGAACCCTGCCCCCATCGTTGTCCATCAAAAAGAGGAAGAAGCGGCCAACCGGGCCTACCAAAGCATCGTCAATGCTTTGCGGAGCGGATCCCCTCAGAGTTTGGAGCTGACCTGTGACCGCACCGGCAAAAAGGTGTTTCTGCTCACCGGTGAGCTATGTGGCGTGCAAATGACTTCCAAGTCGGGCGGCGCCAGCCCTATGGGAACCCGTCCCGGTTTTTTGGCTCAGTTGCAAAGCTGAGGACAGCCCTTTTCTCTCTGCCGCTAAGGGATCCCCATGTCTGAGGTGGCCATTCGGGTGGAGAGCCTGACCTTTGCTTGGCCGGAACGTCCGCCGGTTTTGCAGGCGTGCAGTTTTGTCATTCCCAAGGGCCAGTTGTGGATGCTGTTGGGGCCCAATGGCAGCGGCAAGTCCACTTTGTTGCAACTGTTGTCCGGATCCCTGACCCATCCCCAGCCCCTTTCGGGCCACCTGGAGATTCGCGGTCGGCTGGGCTATGTGTTTCAAAACCCGGATCACCAACTGTTCATGCCCACGGTGGGAGCCGATGTGGCCTTTGGCTTGGGAGCAGAGGCTCTGACCTTGGCGGAAATTCACCAGCGGGTGGAAACAGCCTTGGAGCAAGTCGGATTAAAGCACCTGATCCGTCGGCCCATCCACGGCCTCAGCGGCGGACAGAAGCAACGGGTGGCAGTGGCAGGGGCTTTGGCCCGGCGCAGCGAGGTGCTGCTTTTGGACGAGCCCACAGCCCTGTTGGATCCCGACAGCCAGGCGGATTTGCTGCGGTGCATCCGGCAACTGGTGGATCAAGAAGGCATCACCGCCCTCTGGGTAACCCATCGGCTGGCAGAACTGGAGTGGGCAGATGGGGCGATTTTGCTCTCGGAAGGCCAAGTGCGTCAACAGGGATCCCCAGAGCAGGTGCGGCAACGGATTGAACAACTGTTTGGGGCCTGAGGGATCCCTGCGCATCCTGATCCCAAAGAGATCGCGAAAGCGCAGCTGCACCCCCCTGCCGTCACTGTTTAGAATGGGTAATGTATCCGGTTGATCAATTCGGTTGGCACAAGGTCATTATCCTGGACTCATTCCCCGTCTGGATCGGCTGGTTTCTACTTGTTGATCCGGGATTACGCTGGATCCCTACAGGTTCTGCGTCAACCGGTTACATCAGCGGGCCACCGGCCCCATCTAGTCTAAAGGAGCTTGAGAACATGGGACTGTCTGAAGTGATCGCCAAAGAGCTGGAAAATGCTCGCAACGTCTGCTCTGAGTACGGCGAAGGGGATCCCCACTGCCGTGCGGCCTGGGACGCAGTTGAAGAAGTGCTGGCAGCTCGCAGCCACCAGCCGAGGACTCCCAGCAGCCTAGAGCAGCACTGCGCTGAAAACCCAGATGCTGTTGAATGCCGGGTCTACGATACCTGATTCTCGGGAACCCCACAGAGTGGATGCTCTCTGTCGATTCCGTAGCGATCGACAGGGTTTCCTACTGGGGATCTCCGACAAAATCCAGCGGCCTGCCGGATCCCTGCCGGTAGGCTTTGCTTTCTTGGACTGGAAGGCTTGACTGGGTGCGGTTTCAGGCGCGACGTACAGAGCGCTTTCTTTTTAGGGTCATTTTGATTCAAACCAGGACACTGCACCCGCACTTAAAACGTTAGATGCACAGGGCCAGAAGGCTTTTCCCAGTACCTCGGTCGCCTTGTCCCAACCTGAAACGACTATGAAATTGTGACCTGCATCATTGCCATCCATCAAAACCAGGACAGGGATTCATCAAACTTATGGCTTATGGGATCCCCAGTGCCGGTGGAGAGCGTTTTTCACGAAGAAAGCCTCTGAGCAGAATCAGCCCGCAGCCATTGCCTCACCCACAAGGCGAAGGCTATTCCCAGCAGCAGCAGTTGGGGGAGCAGCGTCTGCCAAGTGGGATATATGCCCAGCCAGCGCAGCTTTGGGATCCCGACCAGGGGGGTGATGGGCAGCCAGTCCGCCACCTGCAGAGCGTGCAGGCCACTGCCCAAAAACTTAAAGCCCAAATAGAAAACCAGCAGACTCAGGCCCCGGAAAAAAACTCCCAGCGGCAATTTCAGCCCCACCTGCAGCAGCAAGATCGCCACCGCCACCAACACCAGGGATCCCAGGCCGATCCCCGCCCAAAAATCTTTTGCCGAGAGGGAAGAGGCCAACCCCACATAAAACAGCACCGTTTCCGCCCCCTCGCGAAACACCGCCATAAATGCCAGAAAAGCCAAGGAAAACACTTGACCGGTGGCCAGTGCCGCCTGCGCCTGTTCCCGCACAAAGGTTTGCCAAGAAGCCACTGCAGCCCGGCGGTGCAACCAAAGGCTGACCGAGAACAACAAACCTGCTGCCACCAGCCCGGTGATCCCTTCCAGCACCTCTTGTCGCGTGTGGGTGAGCATCTGCTGGAAAAACAGCTTCACCAGCAGACCGAGCATCACCGCTGCCAGCAAGCCCGCGGATCCCCCTAGCCACACCCAGCGCTTCTGAGCCGATTGCCCGCTCTTGCTCAAAAGGGCCAGCAGCGCCACCAGCACCAAGAGAGCTTCCAGGCCCTCCCGCAGCAGAATCGAAGCAGCATCCAGGAACGTGTAGTCCGACATAGGCTCACCCAGACAGGCGGCTCAGTTTTAGCTGGAGCCAAGAGGATTTCTAAGTGGTGGCTGGGATGAACTTGAGGGCAGCAGAATTGATGCAGTAGCGCAAACCCGTGGGTGGGGGGCCATCCCGAAACACATGCCCCAGATGCCCACCGCAGTTAGAGCAGTGGACTTCCGTGCGGGGCACAAACAATTTCCAGTCCGTCTTGGTGCCGATCACATGGGGAGCAATCGGCTCCCAAAAGCTGGGCCAACCGGTGCCACTGTCGTACTTGGCCGCCGAGGAAAACAGCTCCTGACCACAGCCGGCACAGACATAGATACCTGGGGCCTTGTTGTCGTAGTAAGCGTTGCGGAAGGGGGGCTCAGTGCCCTCTTGGCGCAGCACATAGTATTGCTCTTCGGTGAGCAGTTGCCGCCACTCGGCGTCGGTTTTGGTGAAGGGATAAGTCTGTTGGGCCATTGCTCTTTGCTCTCCTGCCAAGCTGAGGGGTGCTGTAATCAACCCGGCCACCGCCAAGGTCAACAGCTCGCGTCGTCGCATGATGAGGTTCATCTGTTGTCGCTGTGTAAGTGGCGGGGAGGCCATCCCTACTAGGGGGATCCATCCGTCTTCGTCCGCCACCTGTGGGTTGAGACCTGCAAGCAGGTTACCCGTATCTTAACCCTTCTTTACGCTCCCTTCTGCAAAACAGGGAGATAGCCAGTATTCTATGGGTTCCATTGGCAGCTTCTATCCCCAGCTTCAGGCGCCATCCCGTTACAATGAGCGCAGGTGGGCTGCTTGTCCAACCCTAGACGAGTCATGGAGTTCTTCCTATGCTGCTGGTCGGCTCAGGTGCAAAGTTTGTGCAGCAACTGGAGCAATCTGGGGCTTTGGCCATCTTTGTAACCCCAGAGGGGGGATCCGAAGGGCACTACCTGCGGCGGCTGCGCGGAGCCGGGTATGAGGTGGTCACGCTCTCCAGCAAGGGAATCGGGGATCTGGCCAGCTATTTGACGTGCATTCATGGGGTACGGCCTGCCACGCTGGGCAAATCGGAGCGGCGCACCTATTTCTTTCCCGCGTTGATCGAGCAGTATCGGGCCACCTTGCCCCCAAAAGCTAAGGGGTTGGTGTTCTGGTTTTACGAAGGGCATGTGTTCAGCCAACAGGAACTCTCCTACCTGGTGAAGCTGAGTCGGGAAGACAAGGGAGTGAAGTTTGTGGTGGAACTGGGCCGAGAACGGTCAATTCGTTGGCAACCTCTGCAGAGCGCCTGAACCTCTCTTCAGGATCCTGGAAATTTCTTTGCTACCATCTCAAGTAGATGGCCTGCGGCTCAGATCCCCATCCTGCTAGCGGTTTCTCGTGCCTGTGACCTTGCCAACCGCCTCGCTGCAACAGGGTACTTGGTTTAAGCTGATCTGCGGCGCAAGTTTCCACCACTTGCCCTCGGTTCGGGAGCTGGCTTTCCTTTACACGCTGGCCGGGGCAGATTGCATTGATGTTGCTGCCGATCCGGCCATTGTGCGGGCCGCTCAAGAAGGGATCCAACGGGCACAAGCCGAAGATCCCCAGGCGGGATCCCCTTGGTTGATGGTCAGCGTCAATGACGGCGAAGACGTCCATTTCCGCAAGGCGGTGCTGACGGCTCCCGTCTGTCCTGCCGACTGTCCTCAGCCTTGTCTGGCAGTCTGTCCTCCCCATGCCTTGACACAGGCAGCCCTTCCTGCTCAAGTCCACATCCAGACAGAGCTGTGCTACGGCTGTGGGCGCTGTGAGCCGGTTTGCCCCCACCGGCGCATTGCTACCTTCGGCTACCAAGTGGCTCTGTCAGAAGTTTTGCCGTCTTTGGTCGAGCTGGGCATTCAGGCGGTGGAGATCCACACCTGCATTGGTCGCCAGAGGTCATTCGAGCAATTGTGGGGATCCCTGAAGCCCTGGCTACCTCAGCTCCAGGCAATCTCAATTAGCTTTAACGATGGCCCGGGCCTAGAGGCTTACTTGAGGGATTTGCTGGCTCTTATGGATCCCTTGCCGGAGGTGTTGATCTGGCAGGTGGATGGCCGGCCTATGAGTGGGGATATTGGAGCTGGCACCGGCAAAGCTGCCCTAAAGTTGGCCGAGAAGGTACTGAATATGGGTCTGCCAGGCTATGTGCAATTGGCGGGAGGAACCAATGCCCAAACGCTGCCGCTGTTGGATCCCCGATGGCCGGTGGCGGGGGTAGCCTTCGGCAGCTACGCGCGACAGTTGGTGTCAGCCTATCTGGAAGGGCCAGCCCACAGCTCATCGGAGTCAGGATGGAATCCTGGATTGGTGGCAGGGATCCCGTTGGCCAAGCAGTTGGTGCAGCAAGTAAAGCGGCGATCCGTTGCTTTTAGGCAAACCTGTTTTTCCTGCGTTTAACGACGTTGCTCAGCCATGAGTTTCCCCGTACAGCCCTCAACCCCAAGTCCGTCGATGGATCCGGAAAGTGCTCCGCACCGCTTACGTGAACGTACCGGCTTTCCCGGCCAGGTTCAATACAGCGACGACCTGAGTAAGCTTTTGGATATCCTGCCTGCTCCGATTCGTGAGCGCCTAGAACAGCATCCCCACTTGGATCGGTTGGTGGAGGTGGTGCTGGATTTGGGTCGCCGCCCCGAAGCCCGCTTCCCCGGCTTTGCCGATTACCTTTCAGAAGACGTGATCACCCGGGCCGACTTGGATCAGGTGATCAGCCGGGTTGGAGAGTTCAGCAGTGACAACCGCGCAGGCATTGCCTCTACCCTGCACCGGATCAGTGCCATTCGCAACCGCCAAGGCACGATCATCGGCCTTACCTGTCGGGTGGGTCGCTGCGTTATCGGCGTGATCAGCATGATCCGCGACTTGGTGGAACAGGGGCGCTCCATGCTGTTGCTGGGCCGACCAGGGGTGGGCAAAACCACGGCCCTGCGGGAGATTGCCCGTGTGCTGGCGGATGAGCTGGGCAAACGAGTGGTTATTATCGACACTTCCAACGAGATTGCCGGCGATGGCGATGTGCCCCACCCGGGCATTGGCCGGGCCAGACGGATGCAGGTGGCCAGCCCAGAGCTGCAGCACAAGGTGATGATTGAGGCGGTGGAGAACCACATGCCCGAAGTGGTGGTCATCGACGAGATCGGCACCGAACTGGAAGCCTTGGCCTCTCGTACCATTGCCGAGCGGGGGGTACAACTGGTGGCCACCGCCCATGGCAACCGCATCGACAACCTGATCAAAAATCCCACCCTCTCCGACTTGGTAGGCGGGATCCAATCCGTCACCCTAGGAGATGAAGAGGCGCGGCGGCGCGGCTCTCAAAAGAGTGTGTTGGAGCGCAAAGCTCCCCCTACGTTTGAGATTGCCATAGAGATGCTGGAGCGATCCCGCTGGGTCATCCACGAAGATGTGGCCGCCACTGTGGATCGTCTCTTGCGCAACCGCGAGCCGCTGACCCAAACCCGCAGTTTAGACGAACACGGCCAGGTGGTGATAGTGCGGAGCACCGCTGGCGCAAACGGGCGCCCGGCTCTATCTGGCCCCCAATGGCCCCCTGCCGGCAGCACAATCTCCGCAGCACGGGAGCGGGGAGGATGGCAACGCTCTGGACGGATGGAAGCTCTGCCTTCAGAGCCGCTTGAAAGTCGCTCGCAGCAGCAAGGAGAATCGGGTTTGCTCCTGGAGAGGCGAGAGGACTCCGTCCCGCTAACGCCGGCGGGATCCCGTCCTGCCCCTCAGGTGGTGGCCGAATCCAGAGTAGAATCCGGCTCTGACGGAGAAGAAGATTTGGACTGGGAGGGATCCGCCCTAGCCCCGACAGGACGGCAGCAGAATCCGGATGGGCCGCTGATGATCTACCCCTACGGAGTGAGCCGCTTCTACCTGGAGCAGGTGATCCAAACCCTGAAACTGTCGGCGGATGTCACCAAAGATCTAGACGAGGCAGACATTGTCTTGGCCTTGCGATCCCAAGTGCGTAGCCGTTCCAAGATCCAGCAGATGGCCCACTCCCGCCAGATCCCGATTCACACCGTCAAGGCCAATACTCTGATTGCCCTGGCTCGCGCCCTGCGCCATATTCTCAACATTGAAAGCGAAGAGGGATCCGATTCCGACCTGGAGCTGTTCATTCGCGCCAGCTCAGGCGATGAAACCGAAGCTCTGGAAGAAGCCCGCCTGGCGGTGGAGCAAATTGTCATTCCCAAGTCTCAGCCGGTGGAACTTTTGCCCCGTTCGCCTCTGATCCGCAAGCTCCAACACCAGTTGGTGGAACATTACCACCTGCGGGCCCAAAGCTTTGGCGAAGAGCCCAACCGCCGCTTGCGCATCTATCCCAACTAGCCCCACACGATAGCTCAACCGATAGTTCAGCTCCGTAGAAGCTCTACCCATTGAGCCGTCGTGGTTAGAGAGGAAGGACTCCGTCTCGCTTCTGTGAACGGGATCCTGGGCTAAGATTTGGCTACGCCAAGTGCGGTTCCCGCTGTTGCGACAGCGTTGCAGTTGTCGGCCCAGTGTCGTAGGTACAGCAGCAGGGTGCCCTGGGCATAGCACCATTTATTGCTATAGGGATAGCTAATGACTGCTACAGAAGTACGCTGGACCACTCGGGATATCGAGGCTCTTCCAGAGAATGAATGGATCCGCTACGAGATCATCGACGGAGAACTGCTGGTGACTCGCTCTCCTCATCACAAACATCAGCACATTATCGGGTGTTTGTTCTCCGCACTGCATCGGTGGTCGCTAGAAACAGGATTGGGAGAACCCTCAATCATGCCAGGGATCCTCTTTTCCGAATTTGATAATGTGTCTCCCGATGTTGTTTGGGTTAGTTATGAGCGGCTATCACAGATTCAAGATGAAGCAGGACATTTTCGGGGTGCCCCTGAGCTGGTGGTTGAAGTCCTATCACCTGGAAAAGTTCATGAGGATCGAGACCGCTTGGCAAAACGGAAACTCTACTCTGTGTATGGGGTGCAAGAGTACTGGATCGTCGATCGGCTGGCTCAGAGAGTAGAGGTGTATCGCAGACAACAGGCCCAGTTGGTCTTGGTAGAAACGCTGTTGGCTCAGGATGCGTTGTCTTCTCCCCTGTTGCCCGGCTTTGTCTGCACGGTTGCTGAGCTGTTTACCTCCCGACCCTAGGCTCCAGGCGTACAACAGCCGAAAGGGATCCCATCCCATCCCATCGGCCAAATCAATGAAGCAACCAAGATGCCTGCTGCTGCGTACTCTAGCCGGAAAAAGTGCGGCTTGGCCCTGGCCGAAACCGTTCTGGTGTAACAAGATGTTAAGGGCAGCATTTGCACTGGGATCCCTTCCGAAGGGGTCAGGCTTTTGCTGGCTCATGACGCACATTTTGCACACCTCCAAGGACACATGGCCATGTACAACAATCGTCGCGGTTTTCTTCGCTGGCTGGCTCTCGGTTTGGGCTCGTTGGTGGGTTGGTTACCTGGGTTTGCCCGGCGCCGTTTTGCCCTGGCCCAGGGAACTGCTTCTGGCTCCAAGGCTTCTGAGCCTGAGTTTGTGAAAGTTGCCACCCTGGCCGATCTCAAAGATGGCCCCTTCAAGGTGGAAAACGCCTTTGGGAAAAACACCGCCACCCTCTGGCTGGTCGGGGATCCGCAAAAAGAAGATTCTCTGCTGGCTTTGGATGCCGCCTGTCCCCATGCGGGGTGTGATGTGAACTGGCGGGGGGAGAACTTTGTCTGCCCCTGTCATGGCTCGGCTTTTGCTGCCGATGGCAGCCGTACCCGTGGCCCGGCCAATGCAGACCTGGCCATCTACAAGGTCAAGGTGGAGAAGGGAGAAATTTTTGTAGCCAAAGCCTCGTAAAGTTCTGGGCAGGCTGTGGGCTTTGAGGCCAGGCAAAAGGAGTCGGGTATCCGGATTGAGAAGATAATGGGCTGAGCTACCGAGGCTCTCCCTATGGCTCGTCCCTACCGCTACCTGTTCCTCTCCACCCCTGTTGGACCTCTGGGATCCGGGGCCGGTGGTGGTGTGGAGCTCAATCTTGCCAACCTGACGCGTGTCTTACTCCAGATGGGATCCCAAGTGCGGGTGTTGGCCCCTGTGGGATCCCGAATGGCGGAGTTGCCGGAGGAGGTGATCGAGCCGGTGGCGGGCCTTCCCCCGGCCTATGCGCAAACCCAGCGCCGCGATCAGCCGGTTCTGATCCACACCCCCTCTCTGCTGGCCAACCTGTGGCAGCGGGCTGCCCACCTGCAAGATCAGTTCGATCTAATCGTGAACTGGAGCTACGATTGGCTCTCGTTTTATTTGACGGATTTTTTCCGCACCCCGGTGGCCCACATCGTCAGCATGGGATCCCTCAGCGATGCCGTCGATCAGGCTCTAGAGCACATTGCCCATCGCTACCCTGGTCGGCTGGCGGTGCATTCGCGGGCGCAAGCCCAGACCTTTGCCTTTGCCCGAGCCGAGATGGCGGCAGGTCGGGATCCCTTTGTCTATCTGCCCTGCGGGGTGGATCTGCGCCTCTACGACTTTGTGCCCCAGGGGAATGGATCCCTGTGTTGGATTGGGCGCATTGCCTCCGAAAAGGGCCTGGAAGACTGTGCTGCCCTAGCCGAGAAGACGGGAAGGCCGGTGGTGATCCTAGGCCACCTGCAAGAGCCAGGCTACTGGCAGCAGATCCAAGAGCAGTACCCGCATGCCCAATTGGATTACCGAGGGTTTTTGCCCACCCCGCAAATGCAGCGGATCTTGGGGCAATGCTCAGCCTTGATCATGACCCCCAAGTGGGTGGAGGCCTTTGGCTTGGTGGCGGTGGAAGCTTTGGCCTGTGGCGTGCCGGTGATTACCTACCGCCGGGGTGGGCCCGCGGAAATTGTCAGCGATGGAGAAACCGGCTGGATCGTCGAGCCGGACAACGTGGCAGCTTTGGCAGAGGCTGTAGAGCGCCTAGATCACATCGACAGGAGCCGCTGTCGGCAACGGGCAGAAGAGCACTATTCCCTGGGCGCGATGGCAGAGCAGTTTCTGGCCTGGAGCAGGCAGATTGGCCGGGATCCCACCTGGGCAGCCCGCGAGGGAGGAGACAGGCAGTGGTACTATTAACTTACTTAATTCTGGCGAACTGTGTCAGACACGCAGCCCAACAACGGGAACGTTTTGACTTACGACGGGGAAACCATCATGACGACTGGGAAAGGATCTGTTGCGCTGGTGCGATCAGAGGTTCGTCGGCGGTCACAGGTTCTGGGAACGCAGGTGATCAGCCAGGGCAACGCAGCCCGGCTTGGGGTAGTCAGCGAAGTTTGGGCGGATCTGGAAGCCAAGCAGGTCTTGGTGCTGGGGGTGTTGGAGAAAGCCTTTGCCGGATCCCCCCGTTTGATGGAGCTGCGGCAAGTAACAGCGTTGGGTCAGGATGCAGTTCTTGTCCCCAGCGAAGAAGTTTTCGATAACTTGGATTTGGAGGGCCTGAGTCGCGTGGTTGGCAGCGAGGTGGTAACCGAAGAAGGGATCCGCCTCGGCAAAGTTAAGGATTTTGAGTTCAACTCCGTCTCCGGCATCATCACGGGTTTGGTGCTCTCCAACCTCGGCCTCACCTTTTTACCCGGCTTCATCCTCAGCACCTATCTGCTCTCCACCGATGAGATTGTCTCTGTGGGCGGGGATCGCCTTATTGTTGCCGATGGCGCTGAGACCCGCCTAACCCAACTGGCCAAGGGGATTTTGGAAACCCTGGGAATCGGCAAGCCCCCTTGGGAAGCCGGAGTTAGCCCTGCTCCTGCCCTGCCCAGTGCTGTCGAGAGTTCCGCCGTCGAGGAAGATTACGAAGAAGAATACGACGAGGAATACGAAGCCGAAGAAGAAGACGTTTACGCAGAAGAAGAGCCTGAACCTGAGCCGCAGCCTGTGCGTCCACGCCCGCCTGAGCCCGCACCCGCCCCCGAACAACCGGCTTGGGAACAGGAGTATGCCAAAGAAGAGGCCCCTCCTTCTGAGCCTGCCCCTCCTCCTTCCAGCTCCACTCCTGTGGATGGTGATCCCTGGGAAGATAAGGCCGGGGAGCCCACTTGAGTTGCCGGGCTTGTATCAACTCCCCTTTCCCCTCAGGGAAGTGGCTGGGGGTGGTCGCGTCAGCCGAGAGTACGGTCGTTCCCCCTGATGTCAGGGCTGCTTCTTGCGTCAATCCCCAGCTGTTTTCTTCCAAGGGGCAAAGGGATCCCCTGTCCGTCATCCCGGTAGAGCAGGATCGGCTTCGGCCAAGAAGCGCAAAGCCACCGACAAAAAGGTCTGCGGCGCTTCAATGTGCGGAAAAGCAGCCCCTGGCAACCGGTATATCGGCACCTCCGGGCGCAAGGTGCGATATCGCTCTGCCTGTTCTGGACCGGTGAGGCGGTTCTGTTCTCCCCAGACCAGAACCATGGGCTTGGCCACCACGCGAAAGTCGTCTTCGATGGGCAAGTTGAGCTTGCCGGTGAGAAAAGAACGGGGGGCAAATTGAGCCCCCGCTTGGTGAGCTGCCCGGTAATAGTAGTCCACCACCGCCTCATCCAGGGCGTAGCTGGGGGAGCATGACTCTAGTCAATAATAAGCTCAACTATACTGAAA
>NZ_JANSIM010000061.1:0-6918 GCF_047502655.1 Synechococcus sp. R5-12
TAAAGCCCGCACCCTGCGCATAGCGCGGGTGTCGGGTAGTTTACCAAACAGCTTAAGACCTGCCATACGCCACAGCCTCTCCCCGGAAGAGGGAAAGGCTGGAACTGGGTTGGGAAGTAAACTGCTTTTCTGGTACTCTGGAATACTTGTGCTCTGTGGGCAGTTGAGAGTGGGGTTGCGGCCAGGTGCCCCCATCAGTAGGCTAAGCCCATGCTGCGGGTGGTTTCGGGGCCAAGGTAGACTCGGATGCTCAGAAAATCGGTGGGACAAGCGGTTTCACAGCGTTTGCAGCCAACGCAGTCTTCGGTGCGGGGGGCAGCCGCGATCATCCCAGCTTTGTTTTTTCCCTTCCAGGGCACCATCTCCAACACGTCGGTGGGACAAGCCCGCACACACTGAGTGCAGCCGATGCAGGTGTCGTAGATCTTGACCGAGTGAGCCATTAGCGTTCTCCAGTCGAGCAGGTTGAAACGTTAAAAAGAGGTTTACCGAATCCGCAGGGCAGCAGCATCGCTGCGCAAGTGCCCTCAGTGTACAGTAGTCCTGGGAAGCCTCCAAAATCTCCGATCCAAATGTTCAAACAAATTTACATCCGGTGGGCCAATGGGAAGGTTGCTGGGGTTGGGCTAGGATCGGCCTGAAGATGACAGGACAAGGGATCCTGAACATGGGGCGCTCGGTGCAAGATTGGCGAAGGCAAACTCAGGGCAATCTGCGTCGTCTGGGGCCGATTTTGCTGGAGATCTTCGAGGAAAACGTCCCTCGCCTACGCCAATGGGATCAGCAGCTCACCGACTGGGTGCGCAGCCACCGCTGGGGGGTGGATCCGTCTCTGCCCAAGGTGGCTATCTATGTCCTGGGCGCAGTGGTGATCCTGGCGATCCCACTTCTCACGTTTGTGGCTTTGGGGGCCTTTCTGACCTTTCTGGGTGTCCAAATTGTCCAAAAGTGGTCACAAGGGGATCCCGCTCGCCAAACTCAGCGCCGCTATCTGCGCAGTGCTGACGCGGATGATGATGACTTTGATCTGGATTGAGAAAGGGGCTGCGGGGAATGGGCGGGCTAACTGTCCGCCGACCGTTGGGGCTCCTGGGAGTCTTGCTGCATGCCCAAGCGTTGTTTGACCTGTCTGATCACCTTCTGGTGAGAGCGGTTTTCCAGCCTGTTTAGGCCGATGGCGCCGGCCAGGATCCCCAACTGTAAGGCCAAGCTGGGCAAGGTGGTGTTCAAGTCCCGTCCCGCCAGGGCTCGAAAGAAAAACACAAACGCCCCGATGGTAGCCGAGAACCCCACCGCCAAGTAGATGAAGCGCCGCAAGCTGCGGTAGGGAGCGGCCAGCTCCGTCAACAGCCTCACCTGCTCTGCTGAAGAGGGATCCCGCCGCTGCGACAGGGGCGATCTTGGCTTGGGATCGGAGTCTGCCATTGGCTACACCTCCTCAGGCAACAAGAGGGGCTCCCGACCGGAAACCCCCGCCAAAACGGCTTCGGCAGCGCGGCAGGCGGCCAGAATATCTCGCTCTTCCCCTCCCAAGTACACGCGGCCAAAGCTACCGAAAGGCATCACTTCTAGGATGTTGATCTGGGCAGATTTTTCTGCCTCGTTGGCAGCCAGGGGGGCATAGCCTGCCGGTTGCACCTCCAGGATGTAGAGGGTTTGGCCAGCCAGGAGCATTTGGCCACGGCGGGAACGGTTAATCAACTGGGTTTGGTGGGGATCGATGTTGCGGATGATCTGGCTGGAGATGATGCGGGGCTTGAGGCGCTCCTGTTCACTCACCCCTAAGGCAGCCAGAATCGCCCGTCCGGCGGTGCGGGTATCCCCTTGGTTGCTGGAGTGTACTTCCAGAAGGCCGTAGAGGCGTTCCACCACCTGCAGCCCCGGCCTCACCGAGGTGGCCTTCAGGGCAATATCCATAACGCGGTTGATCTCGATGCCGGGGGAAATCTCGACCCACAAAGAAGTGTCCCCAGGCAGGGGCAAAAAGCCGTAGGCTACTGTGCCCAGATAAGCAGCATACTGGGGTTGCAGCCGATCCAAAAACACGTAACTGCGAAGGTCGATCCCCAAAAAAGTCCTCCCTTTGGGCTCGGTTGGATGGTGAGCTGATGTCGATCTATTCTTTACTATTCTTATTCTTCTCCAGCCTCATCGCAGCTCTTGGGTCCTTGGGCGGGCCGACCAACCTTCCAGCTCTACAGGTCACCCTGAGCCACCACCTTCACCGTTGTCAGGGCTTCCACGTCGATGGGCCCGCGCACGTGCAGCCGCTGGGTAGAAATGCCCAAAGACAGGTCGCGAAACGCTCCCAACGTGGGGATCCCAGCTCCCCGGCCTGCCGAGAGGGGGGAAGTGTTGATGTGGATCAGGGCGGCATCCACCTCTTGGAGAAAGCGTTGGGCCGCCGATTGGCTATCGGTGAGGATCGTCTCCGATTGACGGCAACCATTTTTGTTAATCCAGGCGATCGCCTCCGTCAGGTCGGCAATGGGCTGCAGGCGCAGATGAGGTCGTTCTGTCGAGTCAAAGCCTTGCCCAAGCGGCTGGAGCTGCGGGAACTGTTCCAGAATGGAGGCGGCTGCCTGGATATCGATCCCGTGACCCAGCAAGTCCTCAATCAAGGCGGTCAGATGGTTGGTGGCCCAATCGGTGTGGATCAGCAGCCAGAGGGTGAGAGGCTGATAGATGGGGATCCCTTCTGAGCCATACTGGGCGAGGGGATCCAACAAAGCCGATTTGACCAAGGGCCAAGGGGCAGTGCGATCCAGATAGATGTGGCCGTAGCCCAAATGGGTAGCCAGAGTCGGCACTTTGCTGGCCTGCAACAGGAACTCCACCCAGCCGGGACGACCGCAGGGAATCACCAGGTCTAGGTAGCGGGTTTGCTGTAACAACGGCAATAGTGGGGAATCTACTTGGGGATCTGCGGTTCGGTCTTGAGCGGGCAAGGTTTGAATGGCCCCTTCCGGGATCCCGTGCTCATAAGCCGTCTCTGCCAACAGGTTGACCATAGCCTGGTGAGTTTTCTGGATGGGACCGCTGCTGGCCAAAATCACGCCGTTTCCCGCTTTTAAGCACATGCCAATGCCATTTAGGGCAAACTCGGGGTAGATTTCATAGACCAGAGCGATCAACCCCAATGGAACGCGGTAGCGGCCAATAAACAGGCCATTCTCCTGGCGGTGCCCTTTCTCCAGCTTGCCAATGGGATCCGGCTGCTGGGCCAGGAGAGTTAGCAACTGGGCGGATCGCTGTAGACGCTCGGGGGTGAGCTTCAGGCCGTTGAGGATCCACTCCGGTACGGTTTGCTCGCGGCAACTTTCCAGGTCAAGGGTATTGGCTTCCAGCAGCAGATCGGAGCGCTCCAACAAACACCGCGAGAGAGCCAGCAGGGCCTGGCGCTTGGTTTGGCTGCTCAACCGCTGCATCTGCGGTAGTAAGCGGCGTACCTGTCGCAGAGTGGTACCCAAGTCAAAGTCTGAACCGAAATCTGTCACTTGAACTTCTCCCGCCTAGCCCATTAGAGACAGACCCGCTGCGTTCTCCAGACCACTGCTAACAAGAAATGGTTGGATCCACAAGTGCTGGGGCTGCCAATTCTGGAGACCAGTCGCTGGAGAAAATCTCACTCACCTCAGGGCCGCCGCAGCAGCAGGATCGCCGTTACCGTCAGCAGCGTTAGCAACAAGCCGAGAATCATGAACCAACTGAGCAACTGGGTTTGGGTCGGGAAGAGCACTGCGCCGATGAACCCAACCGCCAAGACAATGCCCAAGCTGAGGGTGAGGCCCAAGAGCGCGGATCCCTGTAGGGTGTTTTCCCGCCGCAACACCCATTGGTAGCCGTTCCAGAACCACATTTTGCGGTAGGGATAGGAAACGGCCAGTTGCTCGATGTACAGGCGGTCGGGGGTGATGCCAAAAATATGCTGGCAACGGCTACACCCGAAGGCTTCGGTTAGGGTGATCAGGCGTAACTGACCTTGGTGGCAGCACGGGCAGGGGTAAATTTTGGCGGGCTCAAGGGTCTGAGCGACACGCGGGGCTGAGTTTTGACGGGGAGACTTGCGGGGAGAAGAGAAGGCCACAGCTCTCAGCCGGTGAGAAGTTGGGATCCCTCACATCCTATCTTCAGGAAAGCGGAGTCAAGCCACCCAGAGATGGTGGACGTAGCGCCAAGTGAGGATTTGGTTGAGGGCGAGGAAGATCAAAGCTAGAAGCCCGTAGCCCAGCTTCAGGATAGTGCCAAGATAGCCAAGCACCCTTTGGGGGATGAAGCTGAAATCGGTGTGTTTGGCCCAATGTACCAACGCCAACACCTGCAGGATGTGAACCGGCAGGCAATAGCGGCTCATGCTTCGCTGGCCCAAGGGGCTCGTACCCGTCAGGGCAATGTAAAACATGGCCCAAGCAGCCAGATGAAATCCCAGCCGCTCCCGCCAACACTGGCTTCTACCTGCCATAACTCCTGCCGCATCCATTAAACCTGTAACAAGCAGGGATCCCAGGGTGGCAGACACAAACAGTTGGCTAAGAGCGTCAGCCCACAGCCCAGGGTCTTTCATCGGTGCAGAAAGAGAGAGTAAGCTTTGCCAGCGTTCGGCGGAAAGGACATATGTGCGAGCTTGGAAAATAGCTTGATAATTGGCTTTCACGCCGGTAAAGTAACGCTGCATTTCCAGGTAGAGATCCCAGCGTCCGAAGCGGAGCTGACAGTAGAGAAAAAAGCCCAGGCCACCCAACAGAGCCAAGCTCGCTGCCATACTCGTCCAAAACCAACGGCGGGCTTGGGTTCTCTCCCCCGCTTTCAGGAGATTCAAAAAAGGGAGCAGCGCCACCGGCAAGCCGACAATCCGAGTAGCACTCATCACCAAGCCGTGGATCCCAGCCAGGAGCATCAGCAGGGGACGGCCCCCGTGAATTGACCAGTAGAGAAAACCCAGTAGGCTGGCCATAAACAAAGACTCGCTGTAGCCCACGACCAGGTAAAAGCTGGTGGGATAAAAGAAGATGAGCAAACTGGCCAAAATTTGCCAGAGGGGGGGAATTTGCCACCTGCGGTAAAGCAGGAAAAGGTAAACCCACATCAGCCAGCAAAAGAGCTGGGCGGTGAGGTAGAGCCCCAGTTCAGGGTCAACTCCCACAAGGTGACTGATTGCGGCCACTGCTAGGGGATAGCCGGGGAAAAAAGCCACGTTGCTCTGCTCGTAGGCAATCTTGTCGAAACCCACAAACTGGTACCCTCGCCGCACAATGCTGAGATACCAATAGCTATCCCGCTGACTCAGGGCTGTGAAGGCAGAAGCATAGTCGCTCTCCTCACTCCAGAACGGGATCATGAAGATCTGCAGCACCGTCAAGGCCAAGCTGGGCAACAAGATTTGCCCTAAAAAAGGGGCAAGATGCTGCCGACCTCGCTGCAACAGATGACTGAGAGGAAAGCTCATCGCTGAATCTTTAAAGACGGAGATGTCACTTCGATTTCTTCTTGGTAATCATCTTGGTAATCATCGGCAAGGTTCACCTGCCAGAGGTCGTGGTTCCTTTTTGATCTCCACCCTAAGGCCCTGTGGATTCCTTGCCAAAGTCTAGGACTTTTGAGATACCGCTTGGTTCAATTGACACCCTCTAAGAGTGAGAGTGTAAATATTATAAAACGGCTCTAAAACAGGTCGAGAAACTTCCCCACCACCGGCCAATTCCCTGCCAAAACCTAGGACAATGAGGGGAGAAAGGAAAGGTTAGACTGGTGAGGCTGCGGCTGGAGGCTGGCCTGTGCTGTTAACCAAGGGCTTTGAGGTGGAAATGTACACCGGCACCGCCGCCGGGGAAGTGGTGGGCTTGTCGGATCGCATTTGCCAGGCTTTGCCAGGGTTTGTGCGGGAGCCGGATCGGCGCAACGTGGAGTATATCACCCCTCCCCTTCGCCGCTACGAAGACCTGCTCTGTGCCTTGTTGCGGCCTCGCCTACAGTTGCGGCAATTTTTGCGCCGTCTTGGCCCTTACACCCTTCTGCCGGGGAGTACGCTGGCTTTGGGCGGCAGCGATCACTTCGAGCGGTCGGATCCCGGCAACCCCTACCACGACTACATCGAGCGCACCTATGGCACGCGGGTGGTAACTGCTAGCATTCACATCAATGTTGGCCTGCCAGGTACGGAGGCCATCTTCCGGGCCTGTCGCCTGCTGCGAGCGGAAGCATCTCTCTACCTAGCTCTGAGCGCTTCCTCTCCTTTTCTGGACGGACGGGTGACGGGATCCCACTCCAGCCGTTGGCAGGTGTTCCCCAAAACGCCGGCTCAGGTGCCCTTCTTCCGGGATCACGCCCACTACATTGCCTGGATCCAGGAGCAGCTAGCCTTGGGCACAATGCAGAATGTGCGCCACCTGTGGGCCTCGGTGCGACCCAACGGCCCGGAGCGGCCCTACCACCTCAACCGCGTGGAGCTGCGCATTTGCGATCTGGTGGGGGATCCGGTGATGGTTCTGGCCATTACCGCCTTGGTGGAAGCCCGTCTCTGGCAGTTGCTGGCCCAGCCGGAAGCGCTGGATCCCTTGCGGGGGCCCTTTACCCCAACAGAGCTGGAGAGCCTTTGCGAAGCCAACGAGCAGGCTGCTGCTCGAGAATCGCTGCAATCTCATTTGGTCGATTGGCAGACAGGCCGGGAACGGGCGGCCCAAGAGTGGATCGAAGAGCTGCTGACCGAAGCTTGGCGCATTGGCCAACCTCAAGGCTTGGGCTGTTTTCTAGCTCCCTTGCAAACTCTGCTCCACCAGGGCAATGAGGCCCAACGCTGGCTGAAGCAAGTCAACCAGGGATCCACACCTGCCCAGGTGTACCAACAGGCCATCCAGGAGCTGGCCGAACAAGACCGAGAGAGCATGACTCTAGTCAATAATAAGCTCAACTATACTGAAA
>NZ_JANSIM010000062.1:0-7582 GCF_047502655.1 Synechococcus sp. R5-12
GGGGAGGCAGTTCTGGCTCAGCCGGGGTCATCCGTTTCGAGGTCACCGTTCCTAGGTAGGAGAGCCGTGTAGCCATGCCCTTGGAGAAGTTGGTCCCGCTATTGCGGTCGCAAAAGCGTCGTGTAGCGATGACGGCTTTCCCCCAGGTGGAGTGAGCCAGTCGTGGAGATATCTATCGAGGTTTGACAGCGCTTGCCGCCTGTGACGGTGGGATGTCAGGCTGAGACAGGAGTGGTTTTGCAGTCGGTAGGAACCATGACGCAGCGTGCCCAAGGATTTTGGCAATGGGGATCCCTTTGCCGGATTGGCCTCTACGTAGCTGCTCTGCTCTGCGGGGTGGCGCTCTGGGGGATCCCGGCCTTGGCTCTGCCCCAAGGGGATGCCATCACGGATCCCCGTACCCTGTTGCGGCGGGCGTTGCCTATTCAGGAAACGAAGCTGCTGGAAATTGATGAAGCCATCTCCAAAATCGACGCCGACCTGAAGTACAACCGCTGGTCGGCAGTGCGGGGAGATGTGCGCCAGGTAGAGCACCTCTTGGATCGCTATGGAGATTCCCTGCTGGCCGGCTTGCCCCCGGATCGGGTGACCCCAGCCTCTGAACAGATGGCTGCGCTGCGGGAGCAGTTGCGGGTGATCGGCCAAGCCAGCGAGCGCAAATCCAAGGGTAAAGAAGAGGCCCGCGCTGCCTACGACCGTCTAGTGGACGAGTTGGGATCCCTCGAAAACAACTGGGTGGGGGCTTTCCCCTACACAGTGCCTGCTGAGTATGCCGACAAACCTCAGCTCTTGGGGCGGGCAGAGGTGGAGCTAAACACCACCGCTGGGCGCATGGTGATCACCTTAGATGGCTACAGCGCCCCCATCACTGCCGGCAACTTTGCCGACCTGGTGCAGCGGGGCTTCTACGATGGCCTGACCTTTGACCGGGTGGAGACCTTCTTCCTGGCGCAGGCCGGGGATCCCCCTGGCCCTGCCGATGGCTATGTGGATCCGGCCACGGGCAAGGTTCGCACCATCCCCATGGAGATTCGCGCCAAAGGCGAGGTGATGCCCCGCTACGGCCAGACTTTTGATCAGATGGGCCTGTGGGATGTGGAACCGGCTCTGCCCTTTTCCGCCGAAGGGACGGTGGCCATGGCCCGCTATCCCGACGATCCCAACAGCGCCTCTTCTCAGTTCTTCATCTTTATGGCTGAGCCGGATCTCACCCCGGCGGGGTTAAACCTCATGGATGGCCGCTATGCCGTGTTCGGGTACGTTACAGAGGGAACGGAGGTGCTGCGCCACATCAAAGTGGGGGATCGGATTTTGAGTGCCAGATTGATTTCCGGCCAAGACAACCTCAAAACTGGAGCCTAGAGGGGATCCCTTCCTTCCTGCCTAACCGTGTCGATAAGCCGCCGTACCGTCGCCGCCCCTGCAGAGGGCTGGAAGCGAAAGGGAAATTTGCCCCTGGCCAACAGGCGCAGACCCAAAGGCACCAAGCTGAGCAGCCCTTTGGGATCCCGGCCCACCACCTGCAGGGCAAAGCGGCGCTCATCTATCCAACCACCGGAGCGCACCAGTTGCACCAGAGTCTTGCGGTGGCGGATGGCTATGGGCAAGGACTCCGTCCGAATAGCGCGAACAGCGTGCTGGCGGGAACGGTCGGTGGGCAGAGCAGCGGTCTTGTCTGCATGGCGGGAGAGGATCCCCTGTTTGAGTTCGGTGATTTGATCCAGAGGTGCCACGCCCATCGGGCAGACGCTGTTGCAGTTCCAGCAGCGGGTACAGCCCCAGACACCAGCCAAGCTATCCAGAGCCTGCAGGCGTTGTTCCCGTTGGCTGTCGCGGCTGTCTTGGACGAGGCGGTTGGCTCTGGCCAGAGCATGGGGGCCGACAAACTCTGGGTTCACCTCTTTGGCATTGCAATCGGAATAGCAGGCTCCGCAGAGAATACAGCCACCGGCAGCGTTGAGATGCTCCCGTTCGGCAGGCAGCTGTAAAAACTCTCGCTCCGGGATGCGTCGCCCCGCCGTGCTGACAAAGGGATCCACCCGGCTGAGATCGTTCCAGAAGGGCTGCATATCCACCACCAGATCCCGCAGAACGGGCAGGTTTCCCAGAGGGCCGATGCGAATAGGCTGCGGCTGGGGGCTGCGGGGATCCAGCTCTTCGCCCACATGTCGGCCACAAGCCAAGGCTGCCCTACCGTTGATGCGCATGGCGCAACTGCCACAGATGGTGTTGCGGCAGTTTTTGCGGAAGGCCAAGCTGCCATCCTGCTCCCACTTGATCTGGTTGAGGCAATCGAGAATGGTGGCGCCAGGGGATGTCTCCAGCCAGAAGGACTGCCAGCGGGGCGGCTCCGGCGGCAACTGTCGGAAAATCTGAAATTCTACTCGCAAAGTGCTCTGCACCGCTGAAGGGAAAGGGGATCCCATCCTAGCTCTCTCCCTATTGCTCCGCAACGCTAACGGGACAGCAGAAGTGGCTACAACGCGCGGCTGAGGGCGCTCCCCGGCCCCTGAAACAACAGCCAAGAAATAAGGAAGTTGGTGACAAACACGCCCAGCAGCGCCGTAACCACTGCATCGGTGGTGGAGCGACCCACCCCCTTGGCTCCCCCGCTGGTGGAAAGGCCCCAGTTGGAGCCAACAATGGCGATCAAAGACCCGAACACCATCGCCTTAAAACAACAGACGAGCAAATCCCAGGAGCTCAGAAGGGTTTGCGCCGAGTTGAGAAACACTGCAGGAGAGATGTTGTAGGCCGAAGCGCAGATGATCATCCCCCCCACCAGCCCCGTCAGCAGGGAGAGGATGGTGAGCACCGGCAGCATCAGCCCCGCAGCCAGCACCCGCGGGATCACCAGATAATCCACCGGATCGGTGCGTAACAACAGCAGAGCGTCGATCTGCTCCGTGACCTTCATGGTGCCCAGCTCGGCGGCAAAGGCGGATCCCACCCGTCCGGCCAAGATCACCGCCGTCACCACCGGTGTCAGCTCGCGGGCAAGGGCAATCGCCAAAACCCCCCCAATCAAGGAAGAGGCTCCGAAGTTGATGAATTCCCGCGCCAACTGGATGGTGAAAACGCCGCTGATCACCACCGCCGTAATCAGAACAATCAGCAGCGACTCCAGCCCCACCGCCGCCAACTGATCCAGGGTGTTGCGACGATGGATACGGCCCCGCATCAGATGCAAAATCACCTGACCGGTCAGGAGAAAACTGCTGCCCACCCGCTGCAACCAGCTCATGGTTTCCGTCTCAAGAAGCCGTTATCGCTAGGCGACGCTTTGGCGACCCCGTTAGGGGGGCGGAGTCCTTTGGGGTTGCCGGCTCCGCTGGCAGCTGAAAGCTGGGCACAAACGAGGCCCGTGTCAGGGGTTGATCCAGGATCAGCCCCTCTCCCCCCAGCACTTCTAGGGCACGGCCTTCCACCGAGATCCAAACCCGGGCGCCGGGGTTTTGGCTGGTGGCCGTGTAGAGCACCTGCGCAATCCGGCTCATCATCGTCGTGGATCCCCCCCCTTGCGTGAATTCGGGGGAGAAGTTGAGGAAAATATCGTCGCCCTCCACCCGCACATCCAACACCCGCGTCTGGGGGGGAATGGCCGTGGTGAGGTGGGGATCCCTGGGGCCGGCAATCAGCTCCTCCAGAGCCAGGCGGATGGCTTCCTGAGCGTCGAAGGCGCGAACCGTGCGCTCTTGCTGCACATAGTAAATGGAGTTGTCGGCACTGGTCAGCCAATACAGGGAAAGGGTTTGCCGGGGCCCGATGCTGTACCACCAAGCTCCCCCCATCACCCCTAACCCCAGCAAGAAGCCAAGGATCCCCAATTGCAGGGCCCGGCCGCGACGTGGGCAGCGACGCCGTCCTCCCAACCTAACGGAGCTGAGCTGTGCAATACGGCCTCCGTAGTGGCTCATCGCTGGCAACCCCCTGTCTTACCTAGCTCTAGGGTAGCGAAGAAAAGCCCACTCTGCCGGGGATCCCCCATAGGCTGGACAGGCAAAAGTGCGGCAGCAACTGGGATCCCTTTATTTGTATGATGATAATGATTTACACCCGGCATTGCTGAGTCGATAACTGAGCACACAAGGAGCTGAGCCTCAATCATGGTTACTGCCACCGCTACTGCCACCAATGTTGGCTACATCACTCAGGTCATTGGGCCTGTGATCGACGCCGAGTTTCCCAGCGGCAAGCTGCCCGAAATCTACAATGCCCTCAAGGTGGAGGGCACAACCGAAAGCGGCCTGAAGGTTAACGTCACCTTTGAGGTGCAGCAGCTTTTGGGGGATAACCGCGTGCGTGCGGTGGCCATGTCCTCGACCGACGGCCTGGTGCGGGGCATGCCGGTGGTGGATACGGGCGCTCCGATTACTGTGCCGGTCGGGCAGCCCACCCTGGGGCGCATTTTCAATGTGCTGGGAGAGCCGGTTGACCAAGGAGAGCCCGTTCAAGCCCAAGAATTTGCCCCCATCCACCGCAGTGCGCCTCCACTTGTCGATTTGACGATTAAGCCAGAGCCCTTTGAAACCGGCATCAAGGTGATTGACCTGCTGGCCCCCTTCAAAAAGGGGGGCAAGGTGGGCCTGTTTGGCGGTGCCGGCGTCGGCAAGACAGTGCTCATCCAGGAGCTGATCCACAACATCGCTGAGGAGCACTCTGGCCTATCGGTGTTTGCGGGCGTGGGAGAGCGCACCCGCGAGGGCAATGACCTCTACAACGAGATGAAAGAATCCGGTGTGCTGGACAAAGTGGCGCTGGTCTATGGCCAGATGAACGAGCCACCGGGTGCCCGCATGCGGGTTGGCCTGACTGCCCTGACCATGGCAGAGTACTTCCGCGACGTTAACAAGCAGGACGTGCTGCTGTTCATCGACAATATCTTCCGCTTTGTGCAGGCCGGGTCGGAAGTGTCGGCGCTGTTGGGCCGCATGCCCTCGGCGGTGGGTTACCAGCCCACCTTGGCTACCGAAATGGGCAACCTGCAAGAGCGCATCACCTCTACCAAGCAGGGATCCATCACCTCGGTGCAGGCGGTGTATGTGCCTGCTGACGACTTGACGGATCCGGCCCCAGCAACCACCTTTGCCCACCTCGACTCGACGGTGGTATTGTCCCGCAGCTTGGCAGCCAAGGGTATCTATCCGGCGGTGGATCCCCTGGATTCCTCTTCCACCATCCTGCAGGCGGACATTGTGGGCGAAGAGCACTACAACACCGCCCGGGCAGTGAAGCAAACGCTGCAGCGCTACAAAGAGCTGCAAGATATCATCGCCATCCTGGGGCTAGACGAGCTGTCGGAAGAGGACAAGCTGGTGGTGGCCCGCGCCCGCCGCATCGAGCGTTTCCTGTCCCAGCCGTTCTTCGTGGCGGAGGTATTCACTGGCTCCCCCGGCAAGTATGTGAAATTGGCAGACACCATCAAGGGCTTCCAGCGCATTTTGTCGGGGGAATTGGACAATCTGCCGGAGCAAGCCTTCTACTTGGTGGGCACCATCGAAGAGGCCATCGAGAAAGCGGAGAAGCTCAAGTCCAAGTGAGCCCCAAGCGCTCCTGCCCCTCTCCTCTTGGGAGAGGGGAGCTGTGAATCCCAGCAAGCTGTTGGGAAGGGCCCCGTTGGGTCGCTTGCTTGGGGTTTGCTGCTGTTCGGGACAGCTACAGCTTGCGGGACTGTAGGATGGGCCTCTTCTGGGCCTCTTCCTAGGGATCCCCGGCGACAGGCCCGAAGCGATAGCCCTTGCCGTAGACGGCGTGGATCAATTCTGCTGCCCCGGGCAACCTGAGGCGTCGCCGCAGCAGGCGCACCTGGGCTGCCAAGACGTTGCTGCTGGGGGGATCCTCTCCGGCCCACACCTGCTCGTAGATCTGGTCGTGGGTGAGCAACTGGCCGGGATGGGTCATGAAGTACTCCAGCAGGCGAAACTCTTTTTGAGAGAGGTGGATCATCCGCCCCTGCCGGTAGGCCACCTGGTTCTCCCGATCCAGCTCCAAATCCCCGACCTGCAGGCGAGGGATCCCTTCTCCAGGGCCGGTGGCCCGCCGCAAGAGGGCTCGCACCCGCGCCAGCAGTTCCCGCAGCTCAAACGGCTTTACCAAGTAATCATCTGCCCCGGCATCCAGCCCTTCCACCCGGTCGTCTAGGGTATCTTTGGCGGTCAAAAACAGGATGGGAGTGGTGCCATCCACCTGCCGCACCCGCTGACAGAGGGAAAGCCCGGAGAGCTCCGGCAACATCCAATCCAAGACCAGCAGATCGTAGGGCAGAGCGGGGGACTTTTGCAGCAGCTCCCAGGCCCGCCCCCCCGTGTAGGCGACGTCCACCGTGTAGCCCTCTCGCCTCAATTGCTGGGCCAGAGAATCGGCCAACTCCACTTCATCGTCCACCAACAAAATCCGTGCCATAGGACTCCGTCCCGCTAACGCGAACACCTCAGGACTCGGTCTCGCTGTTGTCTTGGAAACAATGTGGAGCGCTGACGTACTCAGAAAAGGACTCCGTCCCGCCAGAACTGGAGAGCGGCTCAAGCTGCAAGGATAGATCGTAAAGGCGGCGCCGCGTCCAGATGGGGGATCCCTGTAAACGCTGGGCCAACCGGCGGCTGGCTGCGGAGCGGGATAGGCCCTCGGCCAGCAACCGGGCCATTTCTTGGCGAATTTCCGCTTCCGATTCACTGTCTCCCCGCCCATTCAAGGACTCCGTCCCGCCTCTGGCAGGGTTAGGGCTGGGAACGGCACCCACATATCCCTCAAGCAAGAGGGTGAACTCCCCTCGGGGCGGCTGAGCAGCGCAGTGCTCCAAGGCTGCTGCCAGGGATCCCCGCCAGAAGGACTCATACAGCTTGGTCAGCTCCCGCGCCAGCACGATCTGCCGCTCTGGGCCGCAGTGATCCAGCAGATCCTGCAGAGTTTGGCGCAGGCGATGGGGGGCTTCATAGAGAACGACGGTGCGCTCTTCTTGGGCCAACTGTTGCAGGCGGGCCTGTCGCTGACTGGGTTTAAGCGGCAAAAATCCCTCGAACACGAATCGTCCTGTAGGCAGGCCCGAAGCAGTCAAGGCAGCAACAGCAGCTACCGGCCCCGGCACAGGGATCACCGGGATCCCGGCCTGAATGCAGGCGCGCACCAACTCTTCTCCCGGATCGGAGATGGCAGGAGTACCGGCATCGCTGATCAGGGCCACCGACTGGCCCGCCGACAGATACTTCAGGAGTTGCGGGATCCGTTGGGCAGCGTTGTGCTCGTGATAGCTGATGAGGCGGGCGGAGATTTGAAAATGTTTAAGAAGCTGGCCGGAGTGGCGAGTATCTTCTGCCGCCACCCAGTCCACTTCCCGCAAAACCCGCAGCGCCCGCAGGGTGATGTCTTCGCGGTTGCCGATGGGGGTAGCCACCAAATAAAGGCTGGCGGTGGGGTGTTCCATCCCGAGCTCCAAGGCTGAGCTGCCGATAACCAGACAATAGCCAATTAGAGCAATTAGAGATCGCCTCGGATCCCCAGATTAACCTCTCTTGGCCGGTGCCCCGATACCCAAGCATCTGCCTTTCGCGGTAGCGGGACGGAGTCCTTTCGCGGTAGCGGGACG
>NZ_JANSIM010000063.1:0-12214 GCF_047502655.1 Synechococcus sp. R5-12
CCCTACGGGTACAGTGCGGGGCTCCTGCGATTTCTAGCTGACGAGTGGATGGATAAAGAATTCCCAACTCTTCCACTATGGATATCAAACGTCATGAAACGTACAGCCTTTTAATTTAAAATAGGGTACAGGTATTCAAGAGGAAGGAGAGAAAGGAATGCCGACTCATTCTTTGGATTTGCGGCAAAGAGTTGTAGCAGCCTATCAGGCAGGTAACACCTCCATCCGCCAGGTAGCTAAACGCTTCATGGTGACCAAAAGAACAGTACACCGCTGGGTGCGTCAGTACCAACAAACTCAAGATTTAGCCCCTAAGAAAGCAGGCACCAAGCGAGTGGGCATTTTGGAACAACATCGGCAGGAAGTGATGGCAATTATTACAGAACACCCAGACTTCTACCTGTGGCAGTATCAAGAACTGTTGCGCGAGCGCTTAGGAATCAATGTAAGCATCGTCACGATACATAATTTCTTGAAAAAGCAAGGAATGACTCTAAAAAAAAAGACCTACCGCAGTGCAAAAGTCAAAGAAGAGGAGGTGCAAAGAGAACGACTAGCTTATAGTCAAGAAGTCAGGAATATTCCAGAAGAGGATTTGATTGCCATCGACCAGACGGGAGTCTGGGAGGGAATGGAGCGGAGAGTATCTCGGAGTTTACGTGGTCAAAGGGCTTATCATTATCGTCAGAGATACAAGGGTGAAAAGTATACGGTTATTGGAGCTATTTCCTTGAGAGGTGTAGTTGGCTGTCGTGTCATCAAGGGTGGGATGAAGAAAGGAGATTTTTTGGAGTTTTTGAGAAGCGAGCTATGTCCGAAGCCAGATGCGAGGAAGGTTGTGATTATGGACAATTTAAATATCCACAAGAGTCGGGAAGTTGAGGAATTGATTAGGGGTACAGGAGCACGAATCCTATACCTGCCTGTGTATGCGCCGGAGTTGAATCCCATTGAGATGATGTGGTCGGTGTTGAAGCATTTTATTCGGCAGCTTTGCAGAATTGGGAAATATAGCATGGAGCAGATAGTGAAGACTTCTTTACTACTGATCAATCCATCCTCCTTCCGAAGTTGGTTTGCTAAGTGCTGCTATTGTACCCCTTGAGCCCTTAACAGGCTGTAATGGTGAGCTTGATCACATTGAATCACAATTGACAATGTTTCGATATCACTATGGAAATAACTTGTAATCTTGACCGCAGCCGTAGCGCCAAGCCTCGCGGCGCCGCTTCCAGAAGTAGTCCTGGGGGTTGGTTTCCGGCTCCGGGCGATCTGTTAGCCTTTGCAGCAGCTCGTAGAGGCCAAGGGCGCCAAAGTGGCCCGCCCATGCCACCAGCTCCGGCAACCCCAACCGAGGCAAAAGTCTGGCTACCAAGCTGGGATCCCGACGCGTCACCCCCCACAGGGCCTGGGCCAAGCCGCCAAACTGCACCACATCCTGCAAAAAGGGCTGCACCACCTGGGGGCCAGCGGCAACCATGGCCGCAAACACCCTGCTCAACAGGCGGTTAATGCTATTGGGATCCCAACTTTTGTTCTGCAGAGGGGGAATCATGGCCTTCTGAAATAGCCAGGTCACGGCCAAGTTGGGCTGGTAGGGTTGCAGCAGGGCCAGGGCTGCCTGGTTCAACTGCCGTTGCGCCAGGGCCTCGTGGATCCCCTGCTGTAGGCGATCCAGGTGGCGCAACATGGCGCCAAAGCCGCCAAAGCTCAAAGGCGACTGGCTGCCGCTACTGTCTCCTACTGCCAGGAGGCGATCCCAGGGCAGTTGCAGGGGGCTGCACCGGTAGGCGGGGAAAACGCCACACAGCTTGCGCACCCAGCGGATTTGCTCCAGCTCAACCCCCTGGTAGGCAGGCAGTAGCCGGCAGTAGTCTTCCCAGAGCCTCTTTAGACTCGGTCGGCGGGGATCCCGGTCGCAGTAGGTAAACAGATAGGTGGTGCGGCCCTCGCGGGCGGGGAAGGCCTCCCAGAAGGGCTGGTAGCCGTTCTGGGCTGGGGTAAAGCTGTAGAACAGATCCCCCGTGGGTTGCTCCGGCAGCCCCTGGGCACAGGATCCCACCACCAGACAGACGCTGTCCGGCGGCTGCCCTTGGCGAGCCTGGGCCACAATGGGGGAGCGGTGCCCCATGGCATCCACCAGGAGCTGGGCGCTGAGCTGGCCGGTGGTGGTCTGGATGCGGATCCCGTCGGGGTGGACCGTGGCGCTGAGAAACCCGGTCTGCTCCCGCACCTGGCCCCCCCAGTCTAGGAAATGCTGCTTGAGGAACTCCAGCAAGCCGACCGGATCCACGCCCACATTGAGCACCCCTTCCACCCACCAGGTGGGACCCTCCCCAAAGCCAATGCGCCCACTGGGGTAGTGGGTAACCTGGACTGCCTCCCACTCGGGCGGGGTGAGCAGCTCCAGTTCTAACAACACCTGCAGCTCCTGCCGCGAGGTGTTCCACTCCTGCTCCCGCCCCCGCAAGATGCCGCGCTCGATCAGGATCACCCGCCAGCCTCGCCGGGCCAAAGCCGCCCCCAAGAGAATCCCCAGGGTGCCGCCGGCAATCACCACATCGGCATCCCGGCTGCCCAGGCGCTCAGAACAGCGGTGCACCACCGCCGGAGGCAACACCGTTGGCCCCTGCCGCAGGGATCCCCACCAGGCCTCCAAGGCAGGCAGAGCTTCAGGGGGGGAGATGAGTTCAGCCATGGTGATTTCCTCCAGGCTAGACTAGCCCGCGGCTGTGGAGGCGACGGTGGATTAAAACCAACGTATCCGCCTCGCCCACGTTGCCCGGAAACAGCACCACCGGCAGGTTGGGAAAGCGGGGGTGATCCGCCGGCGTGAGCACCATGGAGATCCCTGGGTAGATCTGCCCCAGCAGCCGCACGGCCGGCAGATTGAGGCCGAGGCTGAGGGTGTCGTTGGAGGTGATGCCGCCCTTGCTGACGAGATAGCCAATCCCCTCCGGCAGCCCCTGCACAATGGCCATCAACAGGCGGGAAACTCTCTGCCCAAAGGCCAGGCGTGCCTCCGGGTTGGCGCCGTCAAACCCCACTTCTTCCCGGCTGGTGTAGACCACCGGCGTCAGGCCCTGCCCGTAGGCGCGGTGGACTTGCTCCAGGATTGCCGGCAGCAGCTCGGCTTCCTTCCCCGGCTCCAAGAGCCGCCTTACCTCCACCTCGATGCCCTGGATCCCTGGCTCCTGGAGCAGGCGGGCCAACTGCTGGCTGGTCTTTTGGACATGGGATCCCACGATCACCACCCCCGGTTGAGAGGAGCGAACAAACTGCCCCATCTGTTCCGGGGGAACGGGTTGTGGCGGCAACTGGGCCAGAGCCGTCAGGAGGCTGGCGGCGCTGCGAAACAAAAAGCGTTTGCCTTGAGAGGCTGCCGCCAAAACATCTTGGGCAAACCGATCCAGATCCGCCTGGGTTTCTCCATCCACCACACAGCAGACATTCCCCTCCAGACTCAAAAGCCGCTCCAGACAGCCGGCGCGAATCTGCTCTAGGGTCAATCGCTCCACCTGCTCAGCCCGGATCCGCCCCTGGGTTTTCTCCTGCACATAGTCCGGCAAATAGCTGTGGTGGTAGCCAAACACCGCATCCCGAGCAAACTCCGTCTCATGCACCGGCACCCAGCGCTCCCCCACCCGTAGGTAGTGGACACTGTTGCGGGTGATGCGCCCTCCCTCAAAAAAGGCCGGCACCAGAAAATGAGCATCGAAGGGCCCCAGCTCCGCTGCCATCACATCGGTTTCCAAGGGGTAGTGCCCCCGCAGCGTCGAGTCGGAGCGGCTAACAAAAAGGGCCCGCTCCCACCCCAGCTCCCCCATGGCCTGCTTGAGGGCCCGGCAGACCGACCGCGTCACCTCTTCGGCCTTGGCCGGCGGCAGGGATCGGGTGTTGGTGAGGATAAAGCGAATTGGCGAGCTATCCTGCAACCCCAGCTTCAAGGTCTCCGGATCCCAGCGGGTGAGGAGCAAGCAACTGTGAACGGTTTGGGATCCGGTGGGATCATCGTCCAACACAACGATAGGGGGGAGAGCCATGAGACCGTCTCAATGACAAAGCAACCCGAGAACTCCAGACAGACGAATCCCCCTCAAAGGGCAACCGCTATTTTCATCTTCCCCCAAGTTGGCCATCTTCCCTGCCCCTATTCCAGGCGAAGTTTGCCATGATTGAGATCAACTGGCTCTGTTGAATCCAAAACGACTGCAGACATTTCCCCCCTGCCCACATTCATGGGAGAAAGCCATGGGGCAAGCCGAGCTGCAACTTCACATCAAACGGGTACAGCAGGACGTGCTGCGCATGGGGGCGCTGGTGGAAAAGTCGGTGGTCTTGGCCCAGCAGGCCCTGTTTGAACAGAACTTGGCCGCCGCCGAACAGGTGATCGCCCAAGACAAGCAAATTGACCGTTTTTATCGTCAAATCGAGAAAGACTGTATTAATTTGATTGCCTTGCGCTCCCCGGTGGCGCGGGATCTGCGCTGGATCAGTACCCTGATGCAACTGGTACGCGATCTGGAGCGGATTGGCGACTACGCCAAAGATTTGGCCGAAGTGGCCCTGCGCTTGGTCATGTACCCGCCGCCCCCGGAGCTGGGTCGTATTCGCGTGATGATGCAGCGCTGCCAGAAAATGCTCAGCCACAGCCTGGTGGCCCTGACAGAATTGGACGCCGACCTGGGCCGACAACTGAAGCGGGAAGACGACGCCGTTGATGAAGATTACACTAACCTTTACAATACGTTGGCGCAGCAGTCTGACATTCGCGGATCGGTCGAGCCTATTCTATTGATGTTGCTGGCGATCCGTTACCTGGAGCGTCTGGCCGACCACAGCACCAACATCGGTCAGCGGGTAGCTTTTATCGTCACCGGCCAGCGTGACTAACGCCAACGGGTTGGGTCTTGCGATGTCTTAACCCCTCTTTTTCTTTTTTGCCAATACCCAAAATGGACTTCTCTCGAATTTTTCAGCATTTTCTCTCTCAGCCTCCCGAGCAATTGACCGACAAAGATACTCTTCTTGCTCTCTTGCAGTCCGCCGATCCAGAAGCGCCGGAAATGCTGGAGATTGCCCTAGATGGCCTGGTGCGGGCCGGGTTTCTGGAACGATCCGGGGATCCACCCCGTTATCGGCGCAAGCCGGACGAATCTTTGGTGGTGGGGCGTTTGCGCTGTTCCAGCAAAGGCTTTTGCTTCGCCATTCGGGACGAGCCGGGGGTGGAGGATGTGTACATCCACGGCAGCAACCTCAGCGGCGCCTGGAATGGGGATCAGGTGTTGGCGCGGGTCACCAAAGATGGCAACCGTCGCCGCAGCCCTGAGGGAGAGGTGGTGGCCGTCATGGAGCGGGCCAATTCTGCCCTGGTGGGTCGCCTCAAACAGACGGAACAGGGTTTTCGGGTGGTGCCCTTGGACGACCGGCTGCTGTTCGAGCTGGCCCTGACGGAGGGATCCCCTGTCGAGCTGGCGGAAGGTCGGGTGGCCTATGTGGAGGTGAATCGCTACCCGCTGGGGGATCTACCCCCAACCGGAACCATTCGCAAAATCTTGGGCGACGGCCCAGAGGCCTCCATCGATGCAGATTTGGTCTGTTGCAAGTACGACCTGCCGCAGGAGTTTCCCGCCCCGGTGTTGGAGGCAGCAGCAGCTCTGCCCAAAAAGCTCAGCCGCTCTGACCAAAAGGGCCGCCGCGATCTGCGCGATTGGTTTTGCATCACTCTGGAGCCTTTGGATCTGCAGCATCCCCACGGCTTGGAACCCAACGTGGCCGTCTCCCTACAACGGCAGGAGGATAACCACTGGCTGCTGGGGATCCACATTGCTGACGTGGCCCATTGGCTGGATCCCGACCACCCCTTGGAGCAAGAGGCTCAGCAGCGGACGGCCACCGTCTACCTCGATACGATGGTGCTGCCTCTCTTTCCGCCGGAGGTGCACAACCGCCTGGCTCTGTTGCCACAGCAGGAGCGCTTGGCCTATTCACTGCTAGTGACCCTCGACCCAGAAGGGGTGGTACAAAACTTCGAGATTTACCCCAGCCTGGTGCAATCGCGGGCTCACCTGTCCTATGGTCAGGTGCAGGCTCTTTTGGCCACCACCGCCGACTTGGGCCCCGACGAAGAAGTGCCGGAGTTGATGGCCCTGCTGCAAAACCTGCTGCGCCTTAGCCAGATCCTACGGGCCAAACGTCACCAGGCGGGGGGATTTGACCTGCCCCTGTTGGATTTGCTCACTCCCCACTCTGCCGATGAAAGCGGCTACGGCCCCCTCTTGATCAGCGATCGCCTCGGCGCCCATGCCCTGATGACGGAAATTCTCCTGCTGGCCAACCAAATCCTGGGCCACCATTTGCGCCAGTTGGGGATCCCTTCTTTGGCCCGCGTGCAGCCTGCCCCTGCCGCCGAGGCCCTGCAGAGCTTTTTGCGCCTGGCCAATGCCATGAAGCTGGATCTGAATTTGCAAGATCCCGCTGTCGTAACTCTGGCGGACTGGCAGCGGATTTGTGCCCGCATCACCGCTCCCGATGTGTTGGCCTCTGGCGCGAGCCCAGCCTTGGTGGCGCAGATGCTGGCCACCTTGCCCCCGGTGGAGTATCGCCTCCAGCCTCTGGAAGAGCAACTCGGCCATTTTGGGTTGGGCCTCAAAGAACCCTACGCCACCTTTACGGCCCCCTTGCGCCGCTATGCCGACTTGCTCAATTTGCGTGCTCTGCACCTGGCCCTGAGCAAAGGACGCGATCGCCGCAGCTCTCGCTCCAAAACCGTGGTGGATCTGCACGGCCCCAGCGGCTACGGCCAAATCGACTGGCAAGTGTTGCCGCCCAAGGTGCAGGAGGAATGGCAGGCGTTTCTCCAGGCGCAACTGCCCAAAATTCAGGAGGGGTACCGGATCCGGCAGCAGGCGGAGCGGGAGCTGATGGGCCTGAAGCGCTCTGAGTTCATGCAAAAGCACCTGGGAGAGGTGTTCCCCGGCCTGATCATCGGCGTCCAGAACTACGGCTTTTTTGTCCAGGTGGATCCCATCTTGGCGGAAGGCTTGGTGCGGGTGAGCACCCTGAAAAACGATTGGTACGAGTACCGCAGCCGTCAGCAGGCGCTGGTGGGACGCAAGAGTCGGCGCCAGTTTCGCCTGGGGGATCGGGTGGAGGTGCAGATTAAGAACGTGGATTACTACCGCCAACAAATTGACCTGGCGGTAATCGGGGAAGGCCGTCCCTACGAAGAAGAAGAATAAGGCGGGGATCCCTCCATGGATCGCAGCTGGAGAGGACGGTTGTTGCGAACTCTGGCTCTGGCAAAATAGGCGATACCTAGATCAGGAAGATCCTACCGGAGCTTCCGGCACCCAGCTCTACTGCCCCGCAAGAGTCCAGGGTGCTCCCTGTGTCTGTATTGCCTTCCTATACTGAGTAGCAAAGCTCTGCCGAACTCCTATGCAGCCCACCAATCCCAACCAATTTACCGAAAAAGCTTGGAGCGCCATTGTCCAATCCCAAGATGTGGCCCGGCGGCACCAGCAGCAACAGTTGGAAACCGAGCATTTGCTGATCTCCCTTCTGGATCAAGAGGGGGGGCTCACCCAAACCCTCCTGCAACGGGCAGGTATCGATCCGAGGCTGGTGCGGGATAAAGTGGAAAGCTTCATCAACCAGCAGCCCAAGTTGGCGCGGGTGGATCAGCTCTACTTGGGTCGCGGCCTGGAAACCACCCTGGATCGGGCCGAGGAGTTTCGCAAAGAGTACGGCGATGATTTCATCTCGGTGGAGCACTTGTTTTTGGGATCCCTGCAAGATGAGCGGGTGGGCAAGCGGGTCTTGGCACCCCTGGGCCTGACGGTAGAGCGCCTCAAACCGGTCATCAAAGAGGTGCGAGGCAAACAGCGGGTCACCGACAAAAACCCCGAATCCCGCTACGAAGCCCTGGAGCGCTATGGCCGCGATCTCACCCAGGCGGCCCGCGAAGGGAAGCTGGACCCAGTGATCGGGCGAGATGACGAGATCCGCCGCGTCATTCAGGTGCTCTCCCGCCGCACCAAAAACAACCCCGTCCTCATCGGCGAACCCGGCGTGGGGAAAACAGCCATTGTGGAGGGCCTAGCCCAGCGCATCAACCGGGGAGATGTGCCGGAGTCTCTGAAAAACCGGCGAGTCATTGCTCTGGACATGGGCGCTCTCATTGCCGGGGCCAAGTACCGCGGGGAATTTGAAGACCGCCTCAAAGCTGTGCTCAAAGAGGTCACTGAATCCGAAGGCCAGATCATCCTCTTCATCGACGAGTTGCACACCGTTGTCGGCGCCGGGGCCGGCGAAGGGGCCATGGATGCCGGCAACTTGCTCAAACCCATGCTGGCGCGGGGCGAGTTGCGCTGTATCGGCGCCACCACCCTGGATGAATACCGCAAGCACATCGAAAAAGATGCGGCCCTAGAACGCCGCTTTCAGCCGGTGTACGTGGATCAGCCTTCGGTGGAAGATACCATCTCCATCCTGCGCGGCCTCAAAGAGCGCTACGAGCTGCACCACGGGGTGAAAATCAGCGACTCCGCCTTGGTGGCGGCAGCGGTGCTCTCCAACCGCTACATCTCCGAGCGCTTCCTGCCCGACAAAGCCATCGACCTGGTGGACGAAGCGGCGGCCAAGCTGAAAATGGAGATCACCTCCAAGCCCGTCGAGCTGGACGAGATCGACCGGCGCATCATGCAACTGCAGATGGAGGAGCTCTCCCTGAAAAAAGAAGATGATGCTGCCTCTAGAGATCGCCTCAGCAAAATTGAGCAGGAGCTGGCCAACCTGACGGAGCGACAACGGGAGTTGAATGCTCGCTGGCAATTTGAAAAAGAGGCTATCGAACGCCTGCAAAGCCTTAAAGCCGAGCGGGACGCCGTCAAGCTTCAAATCGAACAGGCTGAACAAAAATATGACCTCAACCGCGCTGCCGAGCTCAAGTACGGCAAGCTGATGGAATTGGAGCGGCAAATCCAAGAGCAGGAGGCTCACCTGGCCAAGCTGCAGACCAACGGCGAGCCGCTGCTGCGGGAGCAAGTGACTCCTGAAGATATTGCCGAGATCGTCTCCCGCTGGACCGGGATCCCGGTCACCAGCCTGATGGAGTCGGAAAAGCAGAAGCTGCTGCGCCTGGAAGCCCATTTGCACCAGCGGGTGGTGGGCCAAGACGAGGCGGTAGCCGCCGTAGCGGCAGCCATTCGGCGCGCCCGGGCCGGCATGAAGGATCCCAATCGCCCCATCGGCTCTTTCCTGTTCATGGGGCCCACTGGCGTGGGGAAAACCGAGCTGGCCCGTGCTTTGGCGGAGTTCCTCTTCGACACTTCCGAGGCGATGGTGCGCATCGACATGTCCGAGTACATGGAGAAGCACTCGGTCTCTCGTCTAATCGGAGCTCCTCCAGGCTACGTGGGCTACGAAGAAGGCGGGCAGCTCTCCGAGGCGGTGCGGCGACGCCCCTACTCGGTGGTGCTGTTTGACGAGGTGGAAAAAGCCCACCCGGATGTCTTCAACATCCTGCTGCAGGTGCTGGACGATGGCCGCATCACCGACTCCCAAGGGCGGACAGTGGACTTCAAAAACACCATCATCATCATGACCAGCAACATCGGCAGCGACCTCATCCTGGAAATTGGGGCCGATGAAAGCCGCTACGAGGAGATGAAAACTCAGGTGCTGGCCATGCTGCGGCACCACTTCCGACCGGAGTTCCTTAACCGGGTGGACGAGCTGATCATCTTCCACGCCCTCACCAAAGAGCAAATTCGCCAGATTGTCGGCCTGCAAATGCAGCGGGTGGAAAAGCTGCTGGCAGATCAGCAAATCGAGATCCTGCTCACCGAAGAAGCCAAGGACTACCTGGCAGAGGTGGGCTACGACCCAGTGTTCGGGGCCCGTCCCCTGAAGCGGGTGATCCAGCGGGAGATCGAAAATCCCATTGCCACCAAGCTGCTGGAAAACGAGTTCCTACCCGGCGACCGCATTTTGGTGGATGTAGCCAACGAGCGGTTGATCTTCCGCAAGATCGGCTCTCAGCCCAGCCAAGAGCCGCCGGCGGCTGTGGCCGTCAGCTAAGTCGGGGTCCTTCCGTCAAAGCGCAATCACTTGGTCAGGTGGGTTGTCCTTCAAGGCCTCGTAGAGGTCAGGGAAACAGCCCACCTGCACTCCTTTGACGACGTTTTTGGGAACGCACCGAGCTGGCTCTCTGCGCCCGCGTCCTTGAGCGTCGCACCAGCGGGGTTCCCCTTCGGCTAGGTTGCGCTCCAGAGCGCACATGTCACACATCATCAGCAGGATGTTTTGCTCTTGGGCAACTTTGGCCAAGCGCTCGCCAATGGGATCCCCCTGCCGCAAAACAAAGCAGTTGTCGTCGAAAAAGAACATGCCCACCACCTGCGCTCCATGCACCCCTGCTTCAAGCTGGGGCAGGATCATCTGGCCCAACTTATAGGTGCCGCAGCGAGGGTGAGTGAACACGTAGGCAACTTTCATGAGGCCCCCTTGCCGTTTTCAATTTTGATTATCAGTAATTATCATTTTCAGAGTAACACGAGTTTCTGGGCCAGAGTTGCCGGACCCAGCAGGCCGAGGTGTGTGGTGATCGGCAAACCAGCCTGAGACCGTTCCTGATGCTTTTGCGCCATCCCGCCCTCAGGCCTGGCTTCTCTCCCACAAAGGGAGAGGGAAGCTAGGATAGGCTACTGCGCCACTTCTGTCCTGCTGCTATCGGAAGCCCTTGCGGGATAGCAGGGATCCCTGGCTAGCGCTGAAACTGAAGAGCCTTTCCCCGCACCGAGGGATCCACCTGGCCGTTTTGAAAGGCAATCTGTCCGCCCACGATCGTGACTAGGGGCCAGCCCACCAATTCCCAGCCCTCGAAGGGACTCCAGCCGCATTTGGTCAGCAGCTCTTCCCGCCGCACCGGTTTGGGTGTGTGGCGATCCACCAGCACCAGGTCGGCGTCGTAGCCCACCTGCAGCCGCCCTTTGTTGGGGATCCCGTAGAGGCGGGCCGGCGCCTCACACATCCACCGCACCACCTGCGCCAGCGTGCAGCGGCCCTGCTGCGCTGCAGTCAGCATCAGGGGCAAGGCCGTCTCTACTCCCGGCATACCCGAGGGGGAGTGGGGGTAGGGCTGAGCCTTTTCTTCCAGAGTATGGGGGGCATGGTCAGTGGCAATGCAATCCAGGATCCCGTCCTGCAGCCCCTGCCACAGTTGCTCCGAATTGGGGGGATCCCGCAGGGGGGGGTTCATCTGGGCCAGGGATCCCAGCCGGGCGTAATCGGCGGTGCTGAGCAGTAGGTGTTGGGGGGTCACCTCTGCCGTCACCCAAGCTGGCTTGTGCTGGCGCAGCAGCTCGACCTCTAGGCCGGTGGAAAGGTGCAAAATGTGCAGGCGATGGCGGTAGCGGGTGGCCAAGTCCAAAGCCCGCCGTGAGGCGATCAGGGCCGATTCCTCGTCCTGAATTTGCGAGTGAACGGCTACATCTGTGCGTCCGGCAAACAGGGCCTTACGAGCTGTGATGCGAGACAAATCTTCGGCATGGACGGCAATTAAAAAGTTGGGATCCGTTTCCCCGAAAATCCGCTCCAGCGCCGCCTGATCATCCACCAACAGGGGCCCATGCATGGATCCCATGAAGATTTTGATGCCACAGGCTCCCTGCACCGTTTGCAACTCTTCTAAGTTATCGGCAGTGGCCCCGATGAAAAAGCCGTAATTGACCACACACTTGCTGCCTGCACGGGCCAACTTGTCATCCAGCGTCGCTTGGTCAATCGTCAGCGGGTCGGTGTTGGGCATCTCCAAAAAGCTGGTCACCCCGCCCCGGGCACAGGCCCAGGATCCCGTCTGCAGGTCTTCTTTGTGCTCTCGGCCCGGCTCGCGGAAGTGAACTTGCGGATCGATCACCCCCGGCATCAAGGTATGGCCCTCGGCGTCGATGACCTTGGCCACCCCTTCTGGCGAGAGGTTTTGGCCGATTTGGGCAATGCGCCCCTCCCGCACCAGCACATCCCCCCGCCAGGGATCCCCTTCCGGCACCAGCAGCTCAGCATTTCGGATCAGCAAATCTCCAGACAAAGCTCCGCCCTCCCCCAAAGGCGCTCTCAAGATAAAGACTATTGACTTGGCTCCGCCAGCACAGCCGCATCTGGATCCAGTAAACTACCCGGCTCCGACCGCTAAGCGGTACGGAGCGGGCTT
>NZ_JANSIM010000064.1:0-2349 GCF_047502655.1 Synechococcus sp. R5-12
TTTTCAGTATAGTTGAGCTTATTATTGACTAGAGTCATGCTCTATCTAACTACTGGAGATCCCATGGTTTACCGCGCTGTTTTCTGGGGATTAGCTGGGATGGCTTTGGCTTTCTCTCTCGCTTTCCTTGAGGAGGCTAACGCTCAAACCTCGCTGACTGGCATCAACCGTGACAGCGTACTGCAACTGAACCTTGGGTCGGGACGCAGCCTCCCTCGGGTACCTGTGGGCGGTTCAGGTTCTGAGGAGGGCCGGGATCCTGCTGCTCCTTCGGCGCAAATGTGGGCAGAGTGGCATATTCGCGCCAATGTCTGCACCGGAAACCTCTCCACAGAAGAACTGGCGGAGCTGTTTCCATTGGTCAATCAAGCTCTAGTGGATGCCGTTTGCCGGGGAGGAAGTTAAAGGTTGCCCAGGCTGGCGGTAAGGTGAAGAAGGAGCCTCTAGGTCGCTGCTGCATGGATTTTGAGAAACTTTTGGAGGAATGGGTTGCAGCCTTTGCCCAAGTGGCCGAAGAAAGTTTGGCCTCTTTGGAGACTGCCCTGATGGAGCTGGCAGAGCACTTGGCTGTGCCTTTACAGGAAACCCTTAGGCAGTGGGAAGCCCTCTGGAATCTGGAGGAGGAAGTGGAGCTGGAGCCTGAGCCAGAACCCTTTGAGGAAACCCTCAACCCTTCTGGCGAATCTTTCACCACCAGTCGTTTCTTCGTCAGCCCGATAGGATTTGGGGGCGTGGTTGTTTACACTTACGTGGCTTCGCCGCCAGAATACATCGGGGATCCCACCTGCCGCTACAATGCCCATTCTCCAGAGTTGCGCTGCGCCGTCAACCCCTGCGGCCCCTGTGAGGGCTGTCCCCACTATGAGCCCCGGAATGAGCCCCGATGAAGGGTGACCGCCTGATTGTTGCGCTGGATACTTCTTCTCAAGAGCAGGCTCTGGAGTGGGTGGACTCTTTGCCGCAGGTGCTGTGGTGGAAGGTGGGTCTGGAGTTGTTCGCTGCTGCGGGTTTTTCCGTTCTGCAGGCTCTCAAGGAAAGGGGCAAGCGCATTTTTCTGGATTTGAAGCTGCACGACATTCCCCACACCGTGGGGAGGGCTACGGAGGTGGCCGTCAGCTATGGAGTGGATCTGCTCACCGTCCATGCTGCCGGTGGCAGTGCCATGTTGCGGGCAGCCGTGGCAGCCGCCCAGGGCAGTTCTTGTCGACTATTGGCGGTTACCCTCTTAACCAGCCTCAGCCCCCCGCAGGTGCGACAGGAACTGGGCATCGAGATGGATCCCGCCGACTATGTGTTGCATTTGGCCCGGCTGGCTCAAGCTCAAGGCTTTACCGGACTGGTTTGCTCTCCTCAGGAGGTCTCGCGGTTGCGCCAAGCTTTGGGGCCGGAGGTTTTGCTGGTTACTCCCGGGATCCGTCTGGGCCAAGCCAAGGCGGGGGATGGAGAGGAGGATCAACAGCGCATCTGCACGCCCGACGAAGCTCTGCGGGCAGGAGCCGATTATCTGGTGGTGGGCCGCCCCATCACCGCTTCTCCCGATCCCGTGGCCGCCTTGCGGCGCTTCCAAGCCTCATGGGATGCTGCCGGGTGAGGGTGTGGGGAGATGCCCGATGTTATTGGGGTAGTTCTGTAATGCAACGACGCCGTAGGCTTGTGCAGTGGATCCCTGAAAAAAGGCCGGCTGGATCCGGCAGGAGATGTTGGCTAGGAGTCGGTTTGTCGGTGGTTTTGGGCCTGGTCAGCACTCCTGGGCGCGTTAGGGGTGCGGAGCATTTCGTTCCGGCAAGAGGGGAAACTTGCCTGGCTGCTCCTCAGGTTTGGGCTGAGGCTCTAACGGAGCAGTTGCCTTTGTTTCTCAATCTGGCCTTGAGCCGCTCCCGCTCTGAGTTTCAGGTTGTGCTGGTGGGGAAGCCGGAGGTTGAAATGCTCTCTCCAGGGTCTCCGGCCCGCTTACGCCAACAGGAGCTGGCTCCGGTTTTGCCGGACACCGCAACTGCTGTTTCGCCAGAAGCTTTTCGGCTGTATTTCACCACGCTGGAGCGCCGCTTGGTCTTGCCCCAACACCCCCAAAAGGAGGGCAACTCCTTGGCCGGTCGGCGCAGCGAAACCCTGCAACTGGCCTACGAGGCTTATGTTCTGCGGGCTGCTCCTGGGGATCCCTGGCGGTTGGTGCGTCTGCAGGTAACCGGATCGGGGATCCCCATTCGCGATGTAACGAATGGACTCACTGCCCAGGCCATCCGCCGCTGGCAACAGTCGGGTTGCCCCTTGACGGGCGATCTAGAGTTGACTAGACCTTCTCTCTAGCGGCGCGGAGCGCTTTGCGTCAGCATGAGTGCGGGAGTATGT
>NZ_JANSIM010000296.1:0-2566 GCF_047502655.1 Synechococcus sp. R5-12
CCCGCTCCGTACCGCTTAGCGGTCGGAGTCGGGTAGTTTACGCATTGTAGTCATTCCAAACGAGATTGAGACACTCCCGTTGCCGCCCAAACGCTTCGCGCCGCTGCCGCGACCCCTCTCCCAGGGGGAAAAGGATTGGTCTGCTGGCTTGACTTCCCAGAGGTGCCTAGGATTCGGAACACCTGTGCGCCGAGAAAGAAATTCTTAAAAAGCCTTCGCCAGCCACAAAACCGCATTTAGGATTGGCTTCGAGGAATAGTCAGCGAGTAACCTGCGTCTTTGTTTCCAGATGGCCCGATACCAAGCCGGCTAGGCTTTTTTAGCCCAGCCTCTTTTTCAGTGCAGATGCTCGAGCCGTCAGCCCAGTCTTTGATATGCCTTCAACTGCAATGGATTCTTCGATCTTTCATCAATCCCAACCTTCTTCCCGGCGGGATCCCGTGCCTTCGGGCAAGCTTTCCCGGCGCATGGGGCAAGCCCTACTGGGGTTAGCATTGGCCACTTGGCTGTTAATGGGGTTGGGCAGTGCCACCCGCGTCATGAATGCTGGGCTGTCCTGTCCAGATTGGCCCCTTTGCTACGGGGCAATTGTGCCCAGCCAGCAGATGAACCTACAAGTCTTTTTGGAATGGTTTCACCGCATGGTGGCTTCTGGGGTAGGCTTGGCTACGCTGGTTCTGATGGGGTTTGCTTGGCTGAAGCGTCAGGCATTGCCCACTTGGCTGCCCTGGGGTTTGAGCTGGGCTTTTGTTCTGGTCTTGACGCAAGGGATCCTGGGTGGGCTGACGGTCACGGAGCTGCTGCGCTTTGATATCGTGACGGCCCACTTGGGCACGGGCCTGCTGTTTTTTGCCACTTTGCTCACCCTGGGATTACTGATCTGGACAAGAGCCGGTTCTAAGGACTCCATCCTGCCGCTGCGACTGGGTGAAGGGCCATTTTCCGTCGGCTACTTGCCTTGGCTGGGCTTGGGGGCGGTGCTGCTGGTGTATGTCCAGAGCCTTCTGGGCGCCTTGGTGGCCTCCCAATGGGCTTTGCATCAATGCTTTGCTGCCGGCGAGCTGTGCTGGGTGATGAATAGCCACTTGCTGGGGGTTGCTCCGGCCACCCTTGGGGTGTTGGCGGTAGCGGTGGCCACCGGGCTGCGGCGCAAGCGGATCCCCCGCCTTCTCAAGTTCTTGGGCCATGGGTCTGTTGGCCTGCTGTTGGCCCAGGTGGGGATCGGTGTTTTGACCTATCATTACCGGCTGCAGGTAGAACCCCTAACGGTGGCCCATCAGATGATGGGGGCAGCTTTGCTGGCCTGTCTGCTGGGTTTTACGGTGCTGGCCTGGCGAATGCGAACCCAGGGGGAAGAAGGCCAGTGGATGGCCATGACCGCAGAAATGACCGGTGAGTGAATTTCATGCAAGATAGCGTTTTAGTCGACCGTCAGGCTTCCTACCAGAACCCGATGGGGGGGATCCCCTCTGAGCAGAGCCCATGTGCTCTGGGGTGCGAGCGCCAGGCGCTTGTCCAGGTTTTGCGCAGCTACAGCCAGTTGGTGAAGCCCAAGATCATCGCCCTCTTGCTGATGACGACGGCTGGGGCCATGTGGATGGCAGGCAACACCGACCCGTTCAGGTTTTTCATCACCCTTTTGGGGGGAGGAATGGCGGCGGCGGCAGCCAACGTCATCAACATGGTGTATGACACCGATATCGATCGGATGATGGAGCGAACCCGTCATCGCCCCTTGCCTTCCGGTCGAATCCGAGCGCAGGATGCTCTGATTTTTGCCGGGATCCTGGCTTTGACTGCCTTTGGGTTGTTGGCTATTTTCACCAACCTGCTGGCTGCCGGTTTGGCCATGTCGGGGATCCTGGTGTATGTGGGGGTCTATACCCACTGGCTGAAGCGTTCCAGCACGCAAAATATTGTCATCGGTGGAGCGGCAGGAGCGATCCCACCTTTGGTGGGCTGGGCAGCAACCACAGGCGAGCTCAGCTGGGCCGCGTGGGTGATGTTCGCCATCATCTTTTTGTGGACTCCACCCCACTTCTGGGCTTTGGCCATTCTGAAGCGGGAAGACTATGCCCGTGCCGGGGTGCCGATGCTGCCGGTGGTAGCAGGCGAAAGACTCACTGCCGCACAGATTTTGCTCTACGCGCTGCTGATGGTTCCGGTCAGCCTGTTGCTGGTTTACCCATTGGGAATGCTGGGATCCTTTTATCTGAGCGCGGCGGCGCTGCTGGGATCCCTCTTGGTTTGGAAGGCGGTGCAGTTGCTGCAGGATCCCTGCGACCGAGATCGGGCGGCCTCGCTCTTCACGTTTGCCAACCTGTATCTGCTGCTGTTGTGCGGGGCCATGGGTCTGGATAGGTGGTCGTTAACCCACATCCTCTGGAGCCAGGCCACTGCGTCCCTCCAAGGGATTTACACCACCCTCATAGCGCTGGCCAGCTGACTTGCGCGAATGGGGGATCCCCGGGTTGATAACCCCCGTTGGCCAGCCGGTTTTTCCTCAAAATTGCGGCCCATTCTCAGAGAGCATGCCTCTAACCCCCAAAACCCTGAACTTTGCTGA
>NZ_JANSIM010000065.1:0-6245 GCF_047502655.1 Synechococcus sp. R5-12
GGCCATTGCTGAAATCCTCTCAGAAAAAACCTGCCCGTAGCACTGGTTATGGTGATTTCAAATTACACTGAAGCAGCTTGTAGATTCCAGACCTCTTTCTCCTTTGGAGAGGGGCCGGGGATGAAGGAGTGATGAGGGGACTGCGGTGTTGTGGAAACTAAGCCGAAAACTAGTTCCATTACTGCTTCAACGGACGGGAAGCCTGGGGATCTTCTCCTCAGAGCAGGAATCAAGGCGCCAGGTTCGTTTTCTGCGCCGCTTCCGCTTCACCCGTATTGGGGGGCGGTTTGTCGGGATCGCCCTGTTGGTAAGTATTGCTGCTTTCAACACCGGCAACAATCCCCTGTACTTGTTGCTGGGGATGCTGCTCAGCCTCATCCTCATCAGCGGTACCCTCTCTGATCTCACCCTCAAAGATCTGGAGGTCAGCCGGCAGTTGCCTAGCCGCATTTTCGCCGGCCAGCCTGTCTTAGTGGGTCTCACGCTGGTCAATCGCAAACGGCGCCTGCCCAGCTTTTCGTTGCAGGTGAGCGAACGCATTGAGGGGCTGAGGCGGGAAGATTGGCCTTCCAGCTATGTTTTGCGGGTGGATCCCGGTGCCAAGGTGGACACTTTTTATCAGCATACTTTTTCAAAGCGGGGAGTCTGGCAGTTGCAAGGTTTTGAAGTTGCCACCAGTTTTCCATTTGAACTCTTCCGCAGGGCGGTGGAAATTAGGGATCCCCAAACGGTGATCGTGTTTCCGCGGCTCGCCCCGGTTCAAGGATTGGCGCTGTGGGATCAGCTCAGCAGCGGCAACCAATTGCGCCCCCAACCCGGTCGAGAGGGAGACTACCTGAGCTTACGGCCCTACCGCCCCCAGGACGATGTGCGCTCTGTCCATTGGAAGATCTCGGCCAAACGGGATCAACTAATCGTGCGGGAGTTGGAGCGTCCACGAGCCCAGGCCATCACCCTCTGTTTTGAAAACCGCTGGCAGCCCCAGAAAGAGAGGCCCGAGATCCATCGAGACAAGTTGGAGCGAGCTGTAGAGCGCTGTGCCGGGATCCTCTTCTACTTGATGCGAGAAGGTTACCCGGTAGCACTTGTTACGTTACAAGAGCGGACTCCTTTTGGGTCAGACCTGGCCCATCAAGATCACCTGCTGACCGTGTTGGCACGACTTACTTTTGTCGGAGATCCCCAGCTCAGCCCTCCACTGGAAAGAGAACCTGATCCCTCTGTCAAGTTTGACCTCACCCCTCAAGATCGCTGTGTGCTGCTGGCCCATCCCGACCAGGATGGAAAATCTGCCCCGGCCCATCTCATCCACACGGGATCGCTGTTGCAATTTATCCCAATTGAGTGAGCTTCAGGCCCATTTTGATAGCAGGATCCATCTGAGATTGTTTGGAAAGCTTGGGCGCAGATCCTTGCAAAGCTTTAGGTTAAACTGCTGAAGAAGTGGTGGTTCACTGCTCCAACTTTTGTCGCAATTCTGGAATGGCCCGCCGCATTTGTCGATAGCCCTCCTGAATAATCGGATCTGCTTGATGAAAATCGAAGATCCCATACTGGCTCAGCTTGGGTTGCAAGAGCAAATCCGGCGGATGTTCGGCTAAAACACTGCGGGTAACGATTTGCTCCATCACGTTCAACGTCTTGCCAATAACGTCGAAAATATTGGGACCAGAGGGCTCATCTGGAAACCATTGGCTAATTTTTTCTTGGATCCCTTGTTGTAGGGATTGATAGCGTTTGCGAATGCGGGTGATGAAGTTGGTTTCTTCTTCGATCACTTCTCCTTCAGCATTCAAGCGCTGTCGCCGTTGAAGGGTTTCTTCCACCTCTGTTTCTTCCAGTTGCGACTCCACATCCGCGGGATCCACATGGTTGAGATTGACCGCGATGACAACATCGGCCCCCATCTCCCGCACCACCCGCACCGGCACCGGATTGACAATGCCTCCATCTCCGAGATAGCGCCCTTCGTGGTGAAAGGGAGTGAAAATTCCTGGGATAGAGATGCTGGCCCGCACGGCATCTGCCATTTTGCCCGAACGCAACAGCACCTCCTGGCCTGTGATCAAGTCGGTAGCCACACAGCAAAAGGGGATCCCGGCCTCTTCAATACACAGCTCTTGCAAATGTTCTGTCAGCAGCTCATAAATTTTGTTGCCATCCAAAAGGCCACAGGTGGGAAAGACCACATCAAACAAAGACAAAATCATCTTCCAGTTAAGATCTCGCACAAAGTCTTCCAGCTCATCCAGTTCTCCTGCTGCATAAATGGCTCCCACAAAAGCGCCAACGCTCGTCCCGGCAATATAATCAATGGGGATCCCGGCCTGCTCTAGAGCCCGAATTACGCCAATATGAGCCCATCCCCTGGCTCCGCCGCTGCCCAGTGCCAATCCCAGTTTTTTGCCCATGATTGCTCCCTCAAAAAGAGACCCAAAAGACCTCAAGAATCCTAAACCTTGCTCCCTCTAACAATTAGGTACCTGCCCTTTCCCGCAGATCGGAAGGCAGATAACTGCGTTCCCCTAAGATTTCCAGAAGGGGGCCATAGCGGTCGAACTTGACCACGCTGACCGAGGCGGCCAAAACCTCAATGCGATCCCGGTAGCGACCCAGGTCGATGCCCAGCAGGCTGCAGAGAATAACCCGAATGGTGGCCTTGTGGGAGACGATCAAGACGTGGCCGCCTGTCCATTTTTCCTGGATCTCGGCCACAACCGGCATGGCCCGATTGGCAATTTGCACGGCGGTTTCGCCCCCCGGAGGGGCGTTCCAGGCCGGCTCGGTCATCCAGCGCCAATAGGCTTCTGGGTAGGCTTCTTGCGCCTCAGCGTGGGTTTTGCCCTCCCACTCGCCGTAGTGAATTTCTCTTAGGCCCTCTCGAATCTGCATCTCCAAGCCAACTTTCTCGGCCAGGGGGCTTAGGGTAGCCAAGGCGCGCCGCATTGGGCTGACGTAGAGAGCTTGCCAAGGGATCCCAGCATAGGCTGCGGCAAAGGCTTCTGCCATTTGTTTGCCTTCGGGGGTGAGGTCGGGATCGAGAGCGCCGCAAAAGCTGCCGGAACGGCTGTAGGGGGTTTCTCCGTGTCTAAGGAGGTAAAGTCTCAGGCTCATGGGAAATATGCTTATGGGAGCGAACTTTGCCACTCTAGCTGCCCAACTTTAAGCTCTCCTTATCCCCCCTCGGGGCGGTGGTTGGTGGTGGGGATGTAGATGCGGCTGCCCGCCCACTGCAATTTTTCCCGCAGAGTGCGAAAGTAGGAGAGATCTTTTTCCAGGATCATCAGCTTGGCCGGTGTAGGCGCTTGCTGAATGTGAACCCACTGGCCGGGATTCACCGACTGAGCCAACACGCCATCTGTCCACAGGCGGGTCAACCCTTCGGGATCGGCAAGAGGCCAAATGTCCACCCTGGCTGTGCCGCTGATGACAATAGGACGGCTAGACAAACTCAGGGGACAAATAGGGGTGATGATGATGGCGTCGAGGGTGGGCTCGAGGATGGGGCCATTGGCTGCCAGAGTGTAAGAGGTGGATCCCGTCGGTGTGGCCACCAGCACGCCATCCCCGTGGTACTGATCCAAAATCTCTCCGTTGACCTCGATCTCCATGATCGCGGCGGGCAGCCGCTCTCGGTTGATCGGCTTCAGGCAGATCTCATTGAGGGCATAGTAGACTTCGCTGGCCGGACGGCCTTGCGACTTTCCCTCTCCACGGGCGGCCAAGGGATCCCCTTGCCCCAACTGCGGCTGTTCCCAAATCTGGGCTTGCAACATCATGCGGGCTTGCAAGAAAAAATCCCCTGCCTGAATGCGATCCCAGGGATCCTGTTGCAGCACCCGCTCCGACTGGGCCAAAAACCCCAGCCTACCCCCCGCTTTGATCGGCAAAATCGGGATCCCATGGGGAGCCAGGTATCGTGCTGCCGCCAACACCGAGCCATCTCCCCCCAGCACCACCGCCAGATCGATGGGATCCGAGGTGGCCTCCAAAAAGACTGGGTAGGGGTTGTGGTGCAAGCCAGTGGGAGCTGTCAACACCGTAACACCGCGCCGGCGCAACTGCTCCGCACACCTCTGGCAGGCGGCTTTGCTCTCCCGATCCCCCTCTTTGTAGGCAATCACCACCAAGCCCAAGTCCATGGTCAACCTCATCAAGGGATCCCTGTCGATTGTCCCCTTCTTCAGACTGGGGATTGCTCAGGATAATCCAGACTATCCCCCCCAAAGTTAACCAGAAAATGTTCTCTTGGACGGTGAAACCGATCACCGCAGCTCTCCCTTGAGCGTCACTGCCCCCGCCAGAGCTTTCTTCTACAACTTTTAAGTAACAGTTAAGTAAATCTGAGAAGTCACCTTGAAGAATCAACCGAAAACCCCGCCATTTCCAACAGATGGCCCCAATCCGGATCCCTGAGTTCAGCCACCGGCGTAGGCTGGTGCAGACCTCAGCAATTCGGTTTATGGTATGGACATTCCCCCTGCAATTCCTCTTCTCCAAGCTGCAAACCCATGACCGCAGATCTCACCAACCGCATTTTGGGCAGCCGCTACCAGCTGATTCAAGAAATTGGTAGCGGTGGTATGGGATCCGTCTTCCGCGCCTTAGACTTACACAACAACGGCCAAGAGGTAGCTGTCAAGATCTTATATGCCCCCATGCTGCTGAGCCGGGGCGACTTCCAGACAGACTTGCGCCGTCGCTTTGCCGAAGAGATCCGCGTTAGCACCCTTCTGGGGCAGCATCCTCGCATCGTCAAGGTTTTGGATCACGGCCAAGAGGGGGAGCAAGCCTATCTGGTGATGGAGTACCTTAAGGGTCAGGATCTGGGCAAGCTGATCCGAGAAAAAGGGGCTTTGCCGGTTCGACAAGCCGTTCGACTAGCCTTGCAGGCCTGTGAGGGGCTGCACTTTGCCCACACGTTTCAGGCCAAGGTAGAGGGTCGCGAGATTCGAGGCGTTATCCATCGCGACATCAAACCCAGCAACCTCTTCATCGAGCAAGTTTTTCAAAACGGCAAGCTCATTCCCCAACTGAAAATCCTCGACTTTGGCGTGGCCAAAACCCTGGCGGATCACACCCTCAGCCTGGGCACCCAAAAAGGGGGAGGATTTATCGGCACAGCTCGCTACGCCTCTCCCGAACAGATACGGGGCAAAGCCTTGGATGCCCGCTCGGATATCTACTCCTTTGGGGTAGTGCTCTACGAGATGCTGACGGGATCCATGCCCTTTCAGCTGGAAACCGACTCCCTGCACAGCTGGATCCACGCCCATTGCTACGAAAGCCCAATCGAGATCAACCCGAAGGCAGCCCCCCAGCCGATCCCACCCCCTTTAGCAGCCGTGGTGATGGATTGCCTGAAAAAAAACCCGGACGAACGACCACAAACGATGCGGGAGCTAGGGGAGCGGCTGCTGCAAGCCTATGACCTGACGGCAACCACCCAACTCTCTAGTGGCCAAGCCAGCACTGTGATCCTGCCCACCGGCAGCGCTAAGGCTCAACGGGATGCTCCACCCTCTTCTGACCCCAAGCCACCAATCCAAACCACCCGCAATACAGGATCAGCTTCTGGAGCCTTTGAAGATATCCGCGATGAGGATCTGGATCTCATCGAAGATGAGCCGGTCTCTCCCCCCTCCCCAGGTGCAGGGATCCCCTATTACATCACCGAGCGGGAACCCTCCTCAGCAGAAGCTTCGCCGGAAACACCGGATCCCTCCCCCCAAAGTGAGGATGAAACTCCCAAAACGCCCTCTACAGTAATCCAAGCCGGCAACGCTCTCCCGACCGTTCAGGATCCCCCCGTCGCTCGCCCTGCCACGCCGGCACGAACCGATACTCCCCGCACTCGCCCTCTGCGGCAAGCTGCCCCCCAAACGGTTCTGCAACCTTCCGACAGCAACCTGAAGTGGGTTTTGGCCGGGGGATCCCTGGGCGTTATGGCTTTGCTGGCCGCCTTTTTGCTGTGGCCACGTCCAGCGGTTCGCGATACCCAGGAACAGCCGGATCGCACCCCAACTCCCGAACCCAAGGTAGAGCCCATACGCATAGAGCCTATACCCGTAAAACCAATCCTAGGGATCCCAACTCCCGGTTCTACGCCTACCCCTACGCCCGAAGCAACCCCCACGCCTACCCCTGAGGTAACTCCAGCGCCGACACCCACCCCGACTCCAGCACCAACACCCACTCCGGTGCCAACGCCCACCCCGACGCCGACGCCGACGCCCACCCCGACT
>NZ_JANSIM010000066.1:0-6657 GCF_047502655.1 Synechococcus sp. R5-12
TGAACAGTGATGTTCAGCAGTGTTCAGCGTAAATGTATCAGCACAGGGTCCCCTACTGGGAAATACTCAGGGCAGAACTCCGTCCTGCTCTCGGGGTTCTCCATAGCACCAGTGCGAACGGCCAGCCTAGGCAGAGACCGGATGATCCCCTTCAATGGCCCGCACTTGCTCCACAAAGAATTCTTCTAGGGATTGCCGTTGCCAATGCAAGTCGGTGACCAGTGCCCCCGCTTGGTTCAAAAGGCTCAGCAACTCTGGTAGGGATCCACTCCATTCCCCCGACCAATGGGATCCCTGAATCGAGAAGTGCTCTAGGCGGTCGCGGAACTGTTCGACGGCGCCACCGTGCCCCTGTACCCGATAGCTTTTGCTCTCTCCCAGCAAGTCATCCAAAGTTCCCTGATGCACCAATTTGCCGCCGATGATCAGGCCGACTCGGTTGCAGATAACTTCCACATCCGCCAGGATATGGCTGTTGAAAAACACCGTTTTGCCCTGCTGCTTGAGGGACAGAATGATCTCGCGCATTTGATAGCGGCCCATGGGATCCAGTCCCGACATCGGCTCATCCAGAAACACCAGCTCTGGGTCGTTGATCAGCGCTTGGGCCATGCCAGTGCGCTGCAGCATGCCCTTGGAGTAGGTGCGCAGTTGTTTTTTGCGGGCCGTATCTATAGAAAGCCCCACCAGCTCCAGCAGTTGCGGGATCCGCTCCTTCAACAGGCTATTGGGCAGACCAAACACCTTGCCGGCAAACTGGAGAAACTCCCATGCCGTCAAGTAATCGTAAAAATAGGGGTTCTCCGGCAAATATCCCACCTGTTGCTTGATGGAGCGATCCCCCAGGGGTTTGCCCAGCAAAGTGCCGCTGCCGCGGGTGGGCTCCACAATGCCCAGTAGGCATTTGATGGTGGTGGTTTTCCCGGCCCCGTTGGGCCCCAGCAGCCCAAAGGTTTCTCCGCGGGCCACAGTCAGAGAAAAATCTTTGAGGGGGCTGACCACCTTGTTCAGCCAAAATCCTGTGCGATAGGTTTTGGTCAGGCCGGTGATGGCAATGACCGGCTCTGGTGCCGCGAACGCTTCTGTTGGGGAAGTGGGGGTCTCGCTCATGGACTCGCTCGTAGGTATGTTGGAGTTGAGGGAGAAAAAGGTGCCGCGAACACCGAGTTAAGGAGCACACAGTCCGCCAGGCGATAGGCTACCCAGCCTAACCTTTAGTTTACCCACAGGCTTTGTCCCAGCCTAGGCTTGCCGCAGCACTTCCGGTAGAGGAAAGGGGCCAGAGCAAACATACTCCGCGTAGGTATCCGCTTCATTCGCAACAGCGGTGCGGTTCCTTTGCCGTAGGCACAGCACTTTGCTCTGACCTCCCTTCAGTAGCATTCTCATCATCTGGGATGATTCTGGGATGATGATTTCCATCGCGTTGGCGGTGCGGAGCAAGAAAATTGAATCCAGAGGTTTTGTGGGATCCCAGCCGGTGGTGATCATCGGCAACAGCGTTGCAGAGCAATAAGAAAGGAGTGTTTCTTGCTGGATAAGGTGCTTAGGCAGTGGAAGGAGCGGCTGTTGGCTCCAGTGCTGCAAACCCCTCTCCAACAGGTGCATCCCCTAGCCATTACCCTGTCGGGGTTTGCCATGGGCCTGGCCTCTGGGACAGCGGCAGCTTACGGGGCCTACGGGTGGGGGCTGGGCCTGTGGTTGCTGAACCGGTTTATGGACGGGCTGGACGGCACGTTGGCTCGTCTGCAGGGACGGCAAAGCGATCTGGGGGGCTACCTGGATATGCTGCTGGACGTGGTGGTCTACGCAGTCGTTCCCCTGGGGCTGGCCTTTCACCAGGGATCCCTGCTGGGCTATGCTTCTCTGGCTCTGATGCTGGCCAGCTTTTACATCAACCTTTGCTCCTGGATGTATTTGGCAGGGCTGTTGGAAAAACGGCGTTCGCGACAGCGTTGCGGAGCAACAAGGACGGATGGCACTGTCGGGGCGGGATCCCTGGATGAACTGACCAGCTTAAGTATGCCGTCGGGGCTTATCGAGGGCAGCGAAACCATCTTTTTCTACGGCTTGTTTTTCCTTTTCCCGGAGTACATGGTGGGCTTGTTTGGGCTGATGGCGATTCTGGTGCTCTTGAGTGCTGTGCAGCGGTTGGTTTGGGCGCTGGGATCGCTTTCTGCTCCAAGGTGAGCCCGGAAAGGGTCTGTTACTATGGCTCCGTCCGGCTGGCGCGAGTTGGGTTACAAGGGTTCCCCATCAGATTTCACCGGGCGAGAGGATCCAAAATAAAAAAGCCATGGAGATCTGTTGCCATGACCTCCACCCTCAACCAACGCATTCGCCACTTCTACGATGCCTCCTCCGGCCTCTGGGAGCGGGTGTGGGGGGAGCACATGCACCATGGCTATTACGAGCCGGGCCAAACCGGTAAGGATCGCCGCCAAGCTCAGATTGACTTGATTGATAGGGTTATCCAGTGGGGCCAGATCGGGGATCCCTGCCCTCCCCAGCACATTCTTGATCTTGGCTGTGGCATTGGGGGAAGCAGCTTGGAGTTAGCCCGGCGCTTTGGGGCACAGGTTACGGGCATTACCCTCAGCCCCGTCCAAGCCAAGCGGGCTACGGAGCGCGCCCAAGAGGCCGGCCTGAGCAACAAGGTGCGATTTCAGGTGGCCGATGCCCTGGAGATGCCCTTTGCAGACAACACCTTTGATCTGGTGTGGTCTCTGGAAAGCGGCGAGCACATGCCGGATAAGCGGCAGTTTCTGGCCGAGGGCTGGCGGGTCTTGCAACCGGGCGGGCAGGTGATGGTGGTAACCTGGTGCCACCGCGAGGGATCCCTGAGCCAGCAGGATCAACAGCTTTTGCAGAAAATCTACGAGGTGTACTGCCTGCCCTATGTGATCAGCCTCTCCAGCTACGAGGCTCTGGCCCAACAGGTGGGCTTTGAGCAGGTGCGCAGCGCCGACTGGTCGGAGCGAGTGGCCCCTTTCTGGGATGAGGTGATCGCTTCTGCCCGCGACTGGCGCTGGATCTGGGCTTTGCTGCGCAGCGGCTGGGTTACCGTTCGCGGGGCGCTGGGGCTGGGCCTGATGCGTCAGGCTTATGCCACCGGCTTGCTCCGCTTTGGCCTCTTGACTGGGTTCAAACCTGGGGATCAGCCAAGGTAGGGATCCCTTGCTCTCCTTTGGGAGGAGGGGCGCTTGGGGAAATGGGCTCAAAAGTTGGGCTGGGGCGGTGCTGTGCCGGTGAGTTCCAGATACTTTTGCTTCACCGCCTGAATATCCTGCCACATCAACCACTTGGGGCTGCCAGGGGTGCGGTCTGGGTTGCGCAGCAGATAGGCCGGGTGAAAAATGGGCATACACCAGCGTCCCTGCCACTGGATCCATTCCCCGCGGATCTTGGTGATCCCTCGCTTCTCGCCCAAAAGGGAGCGCACCGAGGTGGCCCCCGTGAGCAGAATAATCCAGGGATCCACCAGGCGAATCTGCTCCAACAGATAGGGACGGCAGGCGTCCATCTCCTCCTGGGTGGGCACGCGGTTGTTAGGGGGGCGGCACTTGACCACATTACAGATGTAGGTGTCCTGCTCGGGATCCAGCCCCACCGAAGCCAGGATTTTATCCAGCAATTGTCCCGACTTGCCCACAAAAGGCAGCCCCTGCAGGTCTTCGCTTTCCCCTGGCCCCTCTCCGATGATTAAAATCCTTGCCTTGGGGTTGCCCCGATGCACCACCACATGGGTACGGCTGGCTGCCAAGTCGCAGCGCTGGCATACCAAACAATGCTGCTTCAGTTGCTCCAAATCCCTGTAAGTGCCGGGGGGGATGGACACCTGGGCCGACAGGGGGATCTGATCCCACTGGGGGAGTGTCTCCTCCGCCGGGGCTGGCGGCTCGATGGGATCGTCAAACAGGCTGGGCTGAAGCTCCGGCGGTTTTTTCTTGGCAGCCATTGCAAGTCGAGGTTTCCTTGTGCAGCGATCTTCGATTGCTCCCCCGCCCTTGTCAAGCTCAAGGCCAACCTGCCGGCAGGGGAGAACCTTTACTCCTTGTTAAACTGAGAAAACGAAAACTTGCGCCGGCCTTAGCTCGTCTCTACTCCCTGAGCCTGCCATGCTGCTTTTGTCCAAAGAACTGCCCAACCTGAACTACCGTCATACTCTACAGCGCTTCGACGAGGATTGGCGGGATCCCCTCTCTGCCCTGTTGGGCTGGGGGCGCGCTGCCGGTGCCGATTTGGTGGAGATTTTTCTAGAACGGGGCAATTCCATCAGTTGCCTGGCCGAAGATGACGCCATCACCAGCATCACCCCACGGCTCTCCACCGGGGCCGGCGTGCGGGTGTTTCGCGGCTTGGCCGACTGCTACGTCAGCACCAACGATCTGTCCTTTGCCGGTCTCAAGGCTGCTCTGGAGAAGGGCCTTTCGCTGATGGGCTTCACCCCTCCTGGCCCCACAGCGCTGGTTTCTGCCATCAACCTGGAGATGCTGCAGGACTACGGCGAGCGTCGCCGCAAAGATGGCTGGTTGAAGGAATGTAGCCCCATTGCGGAGATGGGGGAGATCCTGCTCAAAGCCAACGAGCAACTGGGTCGCCAAGCCCGCCATGTGCAGTCCCGCCGCACCACCTATTTCCGCGATTGGCAAGAGATTCTGGTGGCCTGCAGCGATGGCACCTTTGTGCGGGATGTGCGCCTCACCCAATCCGTGAGCTCTACGCTGCTCTGTGCCGATGGATCCCATCGCGCCTCTGTCAGTCAACGCTCCGGCGGTACGGGGGATCCCAACTTTTTGCGCCGCTGGGATCTGGAGGCCCACAGCCGGGAGCTGGCAGAAGCCGCCGGCCAGATGCTCTATGCCGACTACGTGGAATCCGGCACCTACCCGATTGTGATGTCCAACGCTTTTGGCGGCGTTATCTTCCACGAAGCCTGCGGCCACTTGTTGGAAACCACCCAGATTGAGCGCAAAACCACTCCCTTTGCCGACAAAAAAGGCCAGAAAATTGCCCACAAAAACCTCACCGCCTGGGACGAAGGTCTCTCTGAAGGGGCCTTTGGCAGCCTGGATGTGGACGACGAGGGCATGCCGGTCCAGCGCACTTTGCTAATTGAAAAGGGCATTTTGAAGAACTTCCTGGCCGACCGGGCCGGCTCACTGCGCACCGGCCACCCCCGCACCGGCAGCGGTCGCCGACAGAACTACACCTTTGCCCCCGCCAGCCGTATGCGCAACACTTACATTGCCCCCGGAGATGCAGAATTGGACGATCTTTTTGCTTCTATCGACAAAGGCATTTACTGCAAGCGTATGGGGGGAGGGAGCGTCGGCCCAACCGGGCAATTTAACTTTGCCGTCGAAGAAGCCTATCTCATCGAAAACGGCAAGATTACCAAACCCCTCAAGGGAGCCACCCTGATCGGAGAAGCCAAAGACATCTTGACCAAAATCTCCATGTGTTCCAAAGACCTCAGCTTGGCAGCTGGGTTCTGTGGCTCTGTAAGTGGCAGCATTTACGTCACCGTCGGGCAGCCTCACATCAAGGTAGATTCCATTACCGTGGGCGGTCGCTAATTCCAGGGATCCACCTCGACATGGCCTATGACAACGTCTGCAAATATCTGGCCGAGCGTTTCCCAGAGCAGTTTGCCCGCTGGCTCATGGGAGAAGTGGCTCGGCTCCGACTCTATCGGAGGTATCCTCACCTATCGGTGCAGCAGGTGGTCAAGGTGCTCCGCACCGCTAACGCGATTGACTTGCGCAAAACGGGGTCGGAGCGAGTTTTCCAGACCTCTTTTCGTCTAGAGAGGCTGAGCCATGAGTTTGATGTTGTCCGCCTGTGGGAATGCGATTTGAGGGCCGGAGCGGATCGGCAAGCCCTGCTACCGTTTCGGGTTCTAAGCCAGGTGGAAGATCCAGCAGAAACCTTGCGAGAGGTGGTCAGTGAGCTAGAGAGCTTGGCAGACCCCAGTGAGAGAAGGGAATTGGCAGCCGCAACAGCCGTCTTGGCGGGACTAGCATTGGATCGGGGTTTGATTGGCAGATCATGAGGTCTTTGGATATGAGGGAATCGGTGATCTACCAAGAGTGGCGGGCAGAAGCTCTGCGAGAGGGACTGGAAGAAGGACGCAAAGAAGGACGCAGAGAAGGACTACAACTGGGCCTTCAACAAGGGCTACAACAAGGATTGCAACAAGGATTGCAACAAGGATTACAACAGGGATTGCAACACGGGGAAGCAACGCTGGTTTTGCGGCTGCTCAGGCGGAAGTTGGGATCCCTTGACCCGGCCCTTGAGAATAAGATTTGGGCTTTGTCAACGTCACAACTGGAGGCGCTGGGGGAAGCTCTGTTGGACTTCAGCAGCAAGGACTACGTCCCGCTGGCGCGATCGGAAGAGTTGACCGCCTGGCTGGCCCGTCAGCTAGAAACCGCAGGAGCCCCGCTCTCTGCCCACAGGGCAAGGGTCGGGAGGAATGTGAGTAAAATGCAATAAGGCTATGACCCAAGTCCTGACCGTTTCTTGCAAGCTCAAGGTGTCCCAGTCGCAAGCCGCCAAATTGGACGAGACATTGGATGCTTTGTCGCTACGCGACGCTAACGCGAACGGCCAAGCCTTGAACTGGGTCAACCAAAACACACCCGAGAAAGT
>NZ_JANSIM010000067.1:0-9968 GCF_047502655.1 Synechococcus sp. R5-12
TGAACAGTGATGTTCAGCAGTGTTCAGCGTAAATGTATCAGCCTTCACCTTCTCCTTCTCCAGAAGGACGGTCTCCTGCAGAACCCAAGCCGGAGTCCAGCCCCGAGGCTCAGGAGAGTGAGGCTACAGAGTCTCCTAAGCCAGAATCCCCAGCCCCCCAGCCAGGGGATCCCGGCGGACCGACTCCTTCTCCTTCCCCCAGCCCCTAGGGAAAACTCGATCCAGACCCCGAACAGGCTCAATAGTGTTTTAAGAGCTTCCGATCCCTTAATACCTACTAAATCTAGTGGGCACAAGCGGGGCAGGATGTTAAGCTACTGCCAGTTGTGACCGGATGGGATCCATGAGCTCAACCTTGCAGCCGTTCCTGCATTTGTTGCAGAGGAGTTCCTTTTGGGGGGTGTTGATAGCCGGTGCCGTTACCCCGGTTGCCGCTCAGCAGTTCGAGTTCACCCCTCAGTCGGTACCCCCCAGGGGGGATCCCGTCCCTACCCTGCCCTTGCTGAGCCCTCCGCCCTCCCCCGGCTCTGCCACGGCCCTGCCACCGGTACCTCAGGTGCCGCAAATGCCGCTGGATCCCACGGCTCCGGCCTTGGATCCGATCCCGGTGGTACCCGTTCAAGCGGCCCCAGGTGGACAACTCCCCCAAGGCGAGGCCTATTCCTATCAACGTCGGCCCGACCTCAGCCCAGGTGGGGATCTCCCTGGAGCCACGCGGGGCGAGCTGCCTGCCGGCACCCGTATTCTCCTCACGGTCTACCGCCCCATCACTTTCCAGCCCTACCAGGCCATTAACGGCCACCTGGAAGTCTCCGAGCCGGTGGTGGATCGCTTTGGCCAGGTGGTGATCCCGGCAGGGAGTGTAGTGTGGGGCACTTTTGAGCCGGTTTACCGAGAACTGAAGTTGTCTGGCCGGGAGGCGGAGAGCGCCGATCCTCAAGAGCGGGTCGTCGGCAGCCGCTTTGTGGCCAACCGCCTCACCATTGGGTCTTCCACCTACTTGGTGAGAGGCCAATCTGCGCCGCTATCAGTCGGGTTGGATCGCAACGCCGACGTCGGCACAACTGTAGCCCGCGGGGCAGGCTATGGGGCAGCAGGTGGGTTGGCCTTGGGGATCCTCACGGGGGGATGGGGCTTTTTGCCGATCTTGGCCGGCAGCTTGGCCGGCGCTGCGGCAGGCAGTACCAATATTGACCGGGTGGTGACGCTACAGCCCAATACGCTGGTGGAGCTGGAGCTGACCGATAGCCTGATCATCCAATAACTGGTCAACGCTCTCTTGCGCTGGGGCAGGTCAGTAGAGTAGAAGAGAGCACCCTCAATTGCTTCCATGGCCTTCTGGATCTACGTTGTGCCCCCGCTGGCCGGGCTGGTGATCGGCTATTTCACCAACGACATTGCCATCAAAATGCTGTTCCGGCCCTACCGCCCCTATCGGGTTTTCGGCTGGCGCATCCCCTTCACCCCCGGTTTGATCCCGCAGAACCAACCCCGTCTGGCCAAGCAGATCGCCAAGACCATCATGGGATCCCTGCTCACGCCGGAGGAACTGCACAATCTGGCCCGTAAGCTGCTGCAAACCGAGCGCATGCAAGCAGGGATCCGCTGGCTGCTGGGGGTAGCCCTGGATCGGCTGCAAAACCCTGAGCAACAGCAGCAAACCGCCCAGGTGTTGGCGCGCATTTTGGCCGATCTGTTTAACGAGTCGTTGCCCCGCCTGGTGAAGGTGCTGGCCCGTCAAGAAACCTTTTTGGAAGGGCCCATTAACCAACTGTTCGACCAAGTGTTGCTGGAGCTGCGCCTCAGCAGCGAGCAGGCTAAGCAGCTCTCGGAGTGGATCTTGAAGCAGGCGCTGCCCCCAAAGGTGTTGCGGCAGAACTTGGTGGACTTTCTCACCGATCGCAACATCGAATCCCTGGATGAGGAGTTTCGTGAACGAGCGACCGGCTCCTACTGGGTGGTGGCCAACTTGTTCGGCCTGAAAAATGCCCTGTTGCGCCTGCGCACCTATTGTCTAGAAGAGCCGGAAGGGGCAGAAGCCATCTTGGAAGATCTGCTCAAAGACATCAACGCCTCCCGCCGCCTGACCGAGATCCTGCAGAACCTCTCGCTGCAAAACCTGCCGGTTTCCGCCGTGCGTCAGTTGCGCCGTGCCCTCCGCGACGGGATCCAAGATTACCTGCGCAGCCAAGGGCCAGAGGTTATCAAAGGGCTGGGGGAGACCATCGATTGGGAAAAAGTGGCCAGCCTGGTGTTGGGACGCCTGCGCAACTCCAAGGCGTTGATCACCTCCATCGATCAGATCAGCGCCGACCTGGCTTTGGTCTTGGAGCGCTACCTAGAACGGGATCTCGAATCCCTGATGATGCAGGTGATCCCGGTGTTGAACCTGGATCAGGTCATTGCCGATAAAGTCAACGCCACCTCCCCTGCCGACCTGGAGCAGGCCATCCAGCAGATCGTGCGCCAAGAACTCCAGGCCATCGTCAACTTAGGCGGCCTCCTCGGCTTTTTGGTGGGCTGTGTGCAGGTGCTGTTCTTGCTGGGCTGACGAGTTTGGGTTGGGCTTTGACTTTGGCTATGATATGAGAATGCGGTTAACAATTCTCCATACTTCGGATCTCCATGCCAATCTACATCCCTGGAACTACTTCACTGGGATCCCTGCGGAGCACGGTCTAGCCAAGCTGGCCACCCTTATTAAGCGCGTGCGAGCTGCCAGTGAGGATCCCGTCCTGCTCATCGACAGCGGCGATACCATTCAGGGATCCCCCTTGGGCACCTACTATGCGCAGGTGGAGCGCGTCTCCCCTCACCCCTTGGCCCATGCTCTCAACGCCCTAGGCTACGACGCCTTTACCCCTGGCAACCACGACTTTAACTTTGGGCTTCAGGTTCTCCGGGATTTTGTCGGCGATCTCCGCTGTCCGGTGCTCTGTGCCAACATCCTCCGCCAGAATGGGGATCCCCTCTTCCAGCCCTACCTGATCCGGGAATTGGCCGGGGTTCGCGTCGGCCTGTTGGGGCTGACCACCCCCCGCATCGACACCTGGGAGCGCCCGGACTACATCTTGGGCCTACGCTTTGCCCCCTTGTTGGAGACCGCCCGCCACTACCTATCGCTGCTGCGACCTCAGGTGGATGTTTTGATCTTGATCCTGCACAGCGGCCCCAACCAATTGCCCCCCCTGCGCACCCCTGAGCATTGGCACAACCCAGATCGCTCCGGCTGGTGCAGCAACAAAAGCCTGGCAGGGGAAAACGAACTGTTGGCCCTGGCCGAACTGGACGGCATTGACGTCATCCTCTCCGGCCATACCCACCAGACCATCGCCGGTCTGGGGGGATCCCAAGCTCTAGTGGTGCAGCCCGGCTATTGGGGCAGCCACCTCTCCCAGGTATCCCTGGAGCTGGAGCGCCAGGGCAGCCGCTGGCAAATTCTCGGGAAAAGCGCACAGCTCCTCTCCGCCGAAGGGATCCCTCCCGATCCCGAACTCTTGGCCTTGACAGAGCCCTATCATCAAGCCACCCTGCGCTACATCCGTCAGCCCATTGGCCAAGCCCGTTCTGCCTATAGCGGCGGTCTGGCAGCCCGTCTGGGGGCCAACCCTCTGGCAGAGCTGCTCCATCAGGCCCAATTGCAAGCAGTGCGGGAGGCAGGATTCCCCGCAGAGCTCTCCCTGGTCAACATCTGCAGCAGCGCCGGCCTGTCGGCAGGCCCCATCTCCCTGCAAGATGCCTACAGCCTCACCGTCTACGACAACACCCTCTGCGTTTTGGAGATCACCGGAGATATTCTGCGGCGCGCCCTGGAACAGACTGCCGGCTATTTTCGCCAGTTGGATCCCAATCACCTTCCCGCCGATCCTGCTGCCGTCGTGGCCCCCGAAGCCCGCGGCTACACCTTCGACCTCTACCACGGCATCGACTACTGCTTCGATCTCACCCGTCCTGTGGGAAAGCGCCTGGTGACCTTACAATTCCGCGGACAGCCGGTGGAACCAGCACAGACCTTTCGCCTGGCCATTAACCACTACCGAGCCGGCGGCGGCGGCGGTTACAGCATGTTCCAAGAAGCCCAAACCCTGTGGATCTCAGCCGATAGCATCCGCGACTTTCTGGTCTACTATATTCACACCCACTCCCCCATTCAACCCATCTACAGCCCCAACTGGCGCCTAATCCCCGACTTGGCCAAGATCTACTTCCCCGATTGCCTGGGCCGGCCACGGGAACATCTGCTGGTCGGCTAGGAAAGAAAAGATATTGACTTCAACTGGCTGAAAGAGAACCCGGTAGAATACGATCAACACAGAGCCTGGTTTGGCTGAGTGCAGCGGCGGTTTTGAAACTGCCAAACTGGGGATATCCGAGTCACTGCTCATTGCTAACACTTGCCGACATCGCCCATGACTGCCGAAGAGAAGCAACCGATGGCCCCAGAAGATACCTATCCTGAACTACAGGAAGAAGAGATCGACGTAGAGGCAGAGCTGGAGAAGCTGATTTTGGAAGATAGCGAAGCAGAAGCCGGTACCTCCTCCGGAGAAACCGCAGCTGAGCCTTCTCCAGATCCCGGTGAAGCTCTCAAGCAGCTCCAGCACGAGTTGGAAGTTGTCCGCCAGCAACTCAAAGAGAAAGAAGACGCCTACCTGCGCCTCTACGCCGATTTTGAAAACTACCGGCGGCGTACCCAGCGGGAAAAAGAAGAGTTCAGCCAAAAAGAACGGCAGAAATTTGTGCTGGAGATCTTGCCTGTTGTGGACAGCTTTGAGCGGGCTCAGCAGCAGCTGAAGCTGGAAACCGACCGCGAGCGGGAGTTGCACAACAGCTACCAGAGCGTCTACCGCCTGCTGGTGGAATGCCTGAAGAAGATGGGCGTCTCCCGCATGAAATCGGTGGGCCAGCCCTTCGACCCCAACCTGCACGAAGCCATAGCCCGTCAGCCCAGCCCAGACTATCCTGAAGATGTGGTAGCCGTCGAATATCAGCCGGGTTACAAGCTGGGGGACTTGGTGATCCGTCATGCCATGGTGGCCGTCTCGGCGGGCATCCCCAGCTCTGAACCTTCCCCCTCTGCCCAGGCCACCATCGAAGCTGGTCCGGAAAACACGCCCGCCTCTCCCCAAAACCCCCAACCTTCCTAGCCGAACTTGCTCACTTGAACCTTGACAAACAGAGCCAGAGCAGTCTCAGAAACGCTACAGTAAAGCTACGGAGACGAAAGCAACGTCTGAAGGTTTCTGCGGGATTCTGGGCAGAATGCTTTTAAGATTCGTGGAATCGCGTTCTTGGGTTGAGACTTGGCGCACGGGAAGAGGGGGCTATGGGTAAAGTCATCGGGATTGACCTGGGAACCACCAACAGTTGCGTGGCGGTTTTGGAAGGTGGTCAGCCCGTTGTGATCACCAACGCCGAGGGAGGGCGCACCACCCCCAGCATTGTCGGCTTCGCCAAGAACAACACCCGCTTGGTGGGCCAACTGGCCAAGCGCCAGGCGGTTACCAATGCCGAAAACACCATCTTCAGCATCAAACGCTTCATTGGCCGCACCTTTGCCGAGACCGAAGATGAGCGGAGGCGGGTTCCCTACAAAGTCATCCCCGGTCGAGACAACATGGTGGAAGTGGCGGTGCAAGATCGCGCCTACACTCCGCAGGAGATCTCCGCCATGATCCTGCAAAAGCTGAAGGCCGATGCGGAGGCCTATCTGGGGGAGCCGGTGACCCAAGCCGTGATCACCGTTCCCGCCTATTTTACCGATGCCCAGCGGCAGGCCACCAAAGATGCGGGCACCATTGCCGGCCTGGAGGTGCTGCGCATCATCAACGAGCCGACAGCAGCCGCCCTGGCCTATGGCCTAGACAAACAAGATCAAGACCTGCGCATTCTGGTTTTCGATTTGGGTGGCGGCACCTTCGATGTCTCGGTGCTGCAACTGGGCAGCGGCGTGTTTGAGGTGCAGGCGACTGCCGGCAACAACCACCTGGGGGGGGATGATTTCGACCAAAGAATTGTCGATTGGCTCATCCGTCAGTTTTTGGAGACGGAAGGGATCGACCTCTCGCGGGATCGCATGGCCCTGCAGCGGATGCGGGAGGCTGCTGAGAAGGCCAAAATTGAGCTGTCCAGCACCCAGGTTACACTCATTAACCTGCCTTTTATCACCGCCGACGATTCGGGGCCCAAGCACCTGGAAGTGGAGCTGACCCGCGGCAAGTTTGAGGAGTTGGTGCGGGATCTGGTGGAGGCCACCGTGGAGCCTACAGAACAGGCGCTGCGGGATGCTGGCCTCTCCCCTGCAGACATCGACCGCGTGCTGCTGGTGGGCGGCTCTACTCGTATTCCCGCTGTCCAGGAGAAAATTCGGCAAATCTTCAAAAAAAACCCAGATCGCTCCGTCAACCCGGACGAGGCGGTGGCCCTTGGCGCTGCCATCCAGGCAGGCGTGGTGGGTGGAGAAGTGAAAGATCTACTGCTGCTGGACGTGATCCCTCTCTCGATTGGGGTGGAAACGCTGGGGGGAGTCTTCACCCGCATCATCGAGCGCAACACCACCATTCCCACCAGTAAAACCCAGATTTTCTCCACTGCCACCGATGGCCAGAGTGTGGTGGAGATTCACGTCCTGCAGGGAGAGCGGGCCATGGCCAAAGACAACAAAACCTTGGGCCGCTTTCAGCTGACCGGGATCCCGCCGGCTCCCCGTGGGGTGCCCCAGATCGAGGTTTCTTTTGACATCGATGCCAACGGGATCTTGAAAGTCTCGGCTCGGGAAAAGGGGACAGGAATCGAGCAGAGCGTCAAGATCACCAACAACGGTGGCTTGAGCAGCAGCGAGATCGAGCGAATGCGTCGGGAAGCGGAGGCCTATGCCGAAGAAGATCAGCGCCGGCGGCAGTTGGTGGAAGCCCGCAACCAGTCAGATAGCCTGCTCTACAACTACGACAAAACCCTGCAGGAGCATGGCAATCGCCTCAGCGAAGCTCGAATCCAGCGGGGGGCTCAAGTGGCGGGCACATTGAGGGCATTGCTGGCAAATGATAACGTAGACTTAGCAACTTTACGGAACGCAATGGAAGAACTGCGGGCTGTCCTGCTGGAGATGGGTAGCGAGATCTATGGAGCTCGCTGAGGATTCTAGGCAACTGCTTGCTCTCCCCCAGCTCCGGTGCCTTGTAGGTCTGCTTCGGTTGTGCTGCCTGACAAGTTGCATCTCAAGTGTGTCTGATGTTTTGATCTTTAACCTCTTCTGAAGCGCTTCTATGGCTCGCGACTACTATGAAATCTTGGGGGTTAGCCGCGATAGCTCCAAAGAGGAGATCAAGCGCGCCTATCGACGGTTGGCTCGTAAGTACCACCCGGATGTCAACAAGGAGCCAGGCGCCGAGGAGCGCTTCAAAGAGATCAACCGTGCCTATGAGGTGCTCTCTGATAATGAGCTAAAAGCTCGCTACGATCGCTTTGGAGAAGCGGGTTTGAGTGGAGCTGCTGCGGCAGCAAGTGGATTCCAGGATTTTGCGGGGATGGGTGGCTTTGCCGACATTTTCGAGAGCTTTTTCACCAACTTTGCAGGGGCAGGAGCCAGCTATGCCCGCAGTCGCCAGGGGCCGGTACGGGGCGATGATCTGCGCTTTGACCTAAAACTGGAGTTTCTGGAAGCCATCTTCGGCGGCGAAAAGCAGATTCGCATCAGCCACTTGGAAGTCTGCAACGTCTGTGGGGGCAGCGGGGCCAAGCCCGGTACGGAGGTGAAAACTTGCCCCACCTGCGGGGGCGGTGGTCAGGTGCGGCGGGCAACCCGCACGCCGTTTGGCAACTTTACCCAGGTCTCGGTTTGTCCCACCTGTGGTGGCAGCGGTCAGGTGTTGGAAGAGCCCTGCTACAACTGCAATGGCGAGGGCTTGGCCCAAACCACGAAGAAACTGCGCATTAACATCCCAGCCGGCGTGGATAGTGGCACCCGTTTGCGGGTTTCCGGGGAAGGCGATGCCGGTCGACGCGGTGGCCCGCCCGGGGATCTCTACGTCTACCTGTTTGTGGAACCGGATCCCGACTTCCAGCGAGATGGCCTGACCATTCTCTCGGAGGTGCGGGTAAGCTATTTGCAGGCCATCTTGGGGGCCAAGGTCTCTGTGCCCACCGTGGACTCGAAAGCCGGCCTGGAGGAGGAGGTGGAGCTGACCATCCCAGCCGGATCCCAGCCGGGTACAGTGCTGACCCTGGAGGGCAAGGGGGTACCTCGCATTGGCAACCCGATGTCTCGGGGCGACCACCAAATCACCTTGGTGGTGGAGATCCCCACCCGCATCAGCTCAGAAGAGCGGGAATTGCTCATGCGCCTGGCTGAGCTGCACGGAGAACGCATCAACAAGCGGGATGGTTTCTTGGGCGGGTTGTTGCGGGGGCTGGCCCAGATGCCTGGCAACCGGGAGCGTGAGGAAGAATGACTGCAGAGGCTGTTTCGTCGGAAGAGGTCAAGCTTGTCCTTGACCAGCGTGGGATCCCTTGCCCACTTAACTACGTGCGGGCGAAGCTGCGCCTGGAGCGCATGGCTCCTGGAGAACTGCTGGAGCTGTGGCTGGATGCGGGAGAACCTCTGGAGCAGGTGCCCAACAGTCTAGCCATGGCCGGGCATCGGATTGAGGGACAGGCAGCTTCCCCCGAAGGCCATTACATTCTCTGGGTGCGTCGCGGCACGCCTGCGTCGCCATGAGCCCGGTGAAACCAGAAGGAAAGGGGGATCCGGGATCCAGTTGTACCGGCTGGGTGCGAGCAGCGCAGGCCAACTTTTATCGCGTGCGTATCGATCCAAGTTTGGCTGCCCTCTTTCCCGAGATCCCGGCTCGGTTTCCGGTTGAAAAGCCCACGCCGGCAGAGATTCTCTGTACCAGTCGGGCCAAGCTGAAAAAAATGGGCCAGCAGGTGATGGTGGGGGACTGGGTGGAGGTGCGCTTGCCGCCTGCTGCCGCCGACCTCTGGCCGGAGCGGGGGGTGATCGAGGCGATCCTGCCGCGGCGCACTCAGCTGCCTCGACCCGCTATTGCCAACGCGACCCAAGTTCTGGTGGTGGTGGCCCTGGCCGAGCCCGACCCTGAGCCCAACGCCCTCAGTCGTCTGCTGGTGCAAGCCGAGGCCAGCCAACTGCGGGTTCAGGTGGTGCTGAACAAATGCGACTGCGTGGATCCAGAAGTGGCGACAACTTGGGTGGAGCGTCTGCAGAGGTGGGGATATGAGCCTCTGTTGGTCAGTGCCCACACCCAAGCTGGGATCCCCCAGTTGCAACAATGTTGCCGAGATCAGATCTCGGTGGTGATGGGCCCTTCCGGGGTGGGCAAATCCAGCTTGCTCAATCGGCTGCTGCCGGACGTTCGGCTGGCTACTCAGGCCGTCTCCAGACGTTTGGGCCATGGTCGGCACACCACCCGCCATGTGGAGCTGTTTCCTTTGCCGGAAGGCGGTTGGATCGCCGATTCGCCGGGATTCAATGCTGGCGAAGGGATCCCGCCGGTGCATCCTTTGCAGTTGATACGGTGCTTCCCCGAAGTAAGGGATCGCTTGGGCGCCTGTCAGTTTCGCGATTGCCTGCACCATCGAGAGCCGGGCTGTGGGCTCCGAGATCTGGATTGGGAACGACGGACTTTTTACTTGCAGCTTTTGCAAGAAGTCCAGCAGGTGCAAAAGGCATCGGTGGGCCTTATCCAGCCTGGCCAAGATCCCAGTCTCGCCAGAATTGCGCGAAAGACCCCAATCTGAGGACTATAGTCATTCCAAACTAGATTGAGACACTCCTCAAGCATTCCGTGCAGCTTCTGCGACCACTCCCAGCCCCTATTCCTTTGGGAGAGGGGAGTTAGGAACCAATACACAATACAACAGAAATGTTTCATTCCTGTCTAAAATGACTATAAAACGACCGTAGAATGTCAGCTAGAAATCGCAGGAGCCCCGCACTGTACCCGTAGGGT
>NZ_JANSIM010000068.1:0-2929 GCF_047502655.1 Synechococcus sp. R5-12
TTCAGTATAGTTGAGCTTATTATTGACTAGAGTCATGCTCTTTCGCTTTAGCGGTGCGGAGCGCTCTGCGTCAGCATGAGTGCGGGTAGTTTACTAGAGGCGCTGGATGGCAACAGGAACTTGGGGAGTGGCAATGGTGCAAGTCGAGGTGTTGGCAGAACAGACACAAAGCTGTGCCCGGCGGCTGGGGATCCCTCAGTTTGATCTCTACGGGGCTCAAGTGGATGAAACCAGCGTGCAGGTAGATCATGGAGAACCTCGCCAGGTCAAGGCTTCCCATCGCTGCAGCGTGACGGTGCGGGCCTGGAACGACCAGGGTCAGGTGGGGGTGACCTCCACCACCGATGTGGATGAGGCGGGGCTAGAACTGGCCCTGCAAACGGCCTTTGAAGCCAGCCGTTTTGGCCTGCGGGAACATGCCCCTCAATTCAGCCCAGAAGCCACTCTGCCTATTGCTCAGCCTTGTAACGACAAAGGGCCGTTGGCTTTGGCCGGCGACTTGTTGGAACAGTTGGTGGCTGCTGAAAAGGCACTGCTGGGATCCCATCCCGCCATTCAGGGGGTGCCCTACAACGGCCTAGCGCAGCGGCAAATCAACCGCTTCTACCTCAACAGCCACCAAGCCCTGCGACAAGAGGAGCATACCCTTGCTTCGGTTTTTCTCTACAGCAAGGCAGAGCAAGAAGGACGCAAACCCCGCAGCGCCGGAGCCATGCGAGTGGCTCGCAGCCTGGATGAGTTGGATATCCAGGGTTGTGTGCAGGAAGCTGCTGAGAAACTGATTAGCCATCTGGAGTACGAGCGGATCCCTTCTGGAAAATACACAGTGGTCTTTTCCGGAGAAGCCTTTTTGAGTTTGTTGAGCGCCTTCTCCAATGTGTTCAATGCCCAAAACATTTTGGACAACCAAAGCCTGTCCACCCCAGAATCCCTGGGCAAGACCATTGCCTCACCTCTTCTGTCGGTGTGTGACGATGCCCTACACCCGACCAATGTGGGAGCGATCAGCTTTGATGGCGAAGGCACCCCCACCCGCCGTGTCCCTCTCATCACCAATGGGGTCTTGACCCACTTTTTGCACAGCGCCGGTACAGCCAAGCGCCTAGGAGCCCAGCCCACTGGCCATGCCAACATCGGCGCCAAGGTCACAGTTGCCGCCCACTACTACCATGTATTTGCCGGGGCACCGCCGGAGAGCACCTATGACTTGGCTACGGCTGAAAATGTAGTTTGGATCGATGAGCTGCAAGCGCTTCATGCCGGCGTTAAGCCCCTACAGGGATCCTTCTCGCTGCCGTTTCAGGGGTGGTGGGTACGCCAAGGAGAACGCATCAGCATCGAAGCGGCCACGGTGGCCGGAGACTTCCTGGAGCTGTTGAAGTCGATTTTCTACGTCGAGCCCGAGCCGCAAGTCACACCCGGTGGGCTGTGTCCCCGCATTTGGGTTGCCGATCTCTCCATTACCGGGCAATAACCTCACTTCAAACTCATGCAACTGACCCGCATCGACCTCAACAGTTGGCTCATCCACACCCGGGAGCAAACCTTCCTATTGGATCCGTGGCTGGTGGATCCCTTGGTGTTTCTGGGGATCCCCTGGTTCATCCGCCTGGAGCACCGCCAGCCGCTCCCTTTTACGCCGGAGACCTTGCCCAAAATCGACGGGATCCTCCTCAGCCAAGCCCAGCCGGATCACTGCCACCCACCAACGTTGCAGCGCCTGGATAAGCGGATCCCCGTTTTGGCCTCGCCGGCTGCAGCCAGAGTCGTGAAGAGTCTGGGATTTGCAACAGTTCAAGCTCTGGATCCCTGGCAGTCCGCTCAGTGGGGGGATCTGCGGGTCACGGCCATTCCCGGTGCGCCCCTAGGGCCTGTCCGTGAGCTGGGCTATCTGCTGGAAGAGGTGCCCTCTCAGACACGGCTTTACTACGAGCCTCATCTGTCCCAGCCGGATGTCCGCCCGCGGCTGCAGCAGGAGTTTGGCTCCATCCATACCCTACTGATTCCGGTGGTGGGGCAAATTTTCCCCCTCTTGGGAGAGGTGATCATGGGGCCAGAGCGGGCCCTGGAGGTGGTGGCAGCCCTACGCCCCCAGCAGGTGATCCCTACGGCGATGGGAGAGGTGGACTACCACGGGTGGTTTGCCGCCCAGATCCGCCCCTTGGGCAGCCTGCAGGAGTTTCGAGAAAAGCTGGCAGCCTTGAATGCCGCCACGTCCCAATCCATCCAGTTGTGTTGCCCTGCCCCCGGAGAAACGATGTCTCTTTCTGTTGCGGCCAAGCTATGAGCCTTTCTTCCCCAGCCCCGCCTAGCGCCGATCTGGTGGCCATCTTGCGGGCAGATTATGCTCGCTTTCCCAAAAATCAAACTTATTCGATTTACGATCCCCAGGTTTACTTCCGGGATCCCCTCAACGAGTTTCGCGGCTTGGATCGCTATCGCCGCATGATCGAGGGGATAGGGCGTTGGATAGAGGATATCCGTCTCGAGCTGCAGGATATTCGACAAACCGGCAGCCAGATCCGCACCGAGTGGATCCTAAGCGGTTCTTTGGCTTTGCCTTGGCGTCCCCGCCTGTGCATCCCCGGCTGGACAGAGATGCAGATCAATGAGTCGGGGTTAATCGGATCCCATATTGACTACTGGCGATGCTCTCGCCGGCAAGTGTTGCTGCAAATGTTTCGGCCTGGGGAGACCAAAGGATCCCGTTAATAGCTTCCATCCTTTGCTAGGATCACAAAGCTGACTTTTTAGCTCTCTGGAAAGTCGCCCCTGTTCTCAATCTGGAGAGATGGCCGAGTGGTCGAAGGCGCAGCACTGGAAATGCTGTGTGGGGCAACTCACCGTGGGTTCGAATCCCACTCTCTCCGCTGGAACTTGTTTGTGAGAGCATGCCTCTAACCCCCAAAACCCTGAACTTTGCTGAATT
>NZ_JANSIM010000297.1:0-916 GCF_047502655.1 Synechococcus sp. R5-12
CAAGAGCAGCTCAAAGACATCAAGGTGATTTACGTGGAGTTTACCTCTGAGCAAGACCGCAAGCGGATTGACCAGATGCTGGATCCCTCTCATCTCCTCTGGCAGGAGGAAGTTTCTCAGGGTAACTACGGGTGCTTATGTTATCTGAATAGATGCATATTCTACGAAAGCAGTGGTAATCTTTAGAAGGCAATCTTTAGGAAGCTCTGAGACTGATGAATCCTCGAGTTCTACTAGTTTGGATGACTCCACCTGATTATGTCCCACCTCTCACTCTTTCAGAGCGTCAAGTAACTCTATGTCCGAAAGGAAAGGTTAGAAGACAGATATTCGATTTTTTTAGTGTTCCAAAAAGCTTAGTTGAGTGTCCTGACAAAGACTTTGACCTCTATGAATTTGTCCAGTATTCAGATCAAGTCGAAGACAAAGAATTTGACTTGGTGATTGTCTGGACATCGAGTGTTGATCTGACTAGTCCTTTCAACACGAAAAAATTTGGCTGCCCAACTGTCTTGCTAGCCGGAGATACGCATCATCATGTGCTCCCTATCACCCACCTTCTAACTTACTGGGCCACTGAAGCCTTTGATTATATTGCCACCGCCTATGACCGACAGCACCTCCACTGGTTCGCAGCAGCAGGAGTTCAAAGGCTAGCTTGGCTGCCTTTCATTTCCGCTTGTCTCACCAGCTCCAGTTGGATAGAAAAGAAAGAAATTAGAGTTGCGTTTGTGGGTAACCTTAATTTTAACTCTTATCATTACAGACGTCTTAAGTTGATCATGTCCTTGAAAAAACTGGGTCTACCTCTACTTATAAAGACTCGAGTCCACAATCCTCAACTAATATTTGGTGGCTCGTTAATCTCTTTCAACTGCAGCCAAAATGGGGATCTGAACTTAAGGAACTTGGAAGT
>NZ_JANSIM010000069.1:0-5727 GCF_047502655.1 Synechococcus sp. R5-12
TTCAGTATAGTTGAGCTTATTATTGACTAGAGTCATGCTCCATCGCGCGGGTTGGCAGTTCCAACTCAGTCTGCCTTAGGGGGCCGGGAACTCTCTTGGATCCCTTGCCCCGGCTCTCCCTGAGAGCTAGAAGGAATGGGCCCCAGAGTCACCGGATGTATTCCTTCAACACGCTGTTGCGGTTGGGGTGGCGCAACTTGCGCAGAGCCTTAGCCTCGATCTGCCGGATTCGCTCACGGGTGACATTAAAGATCTGGCCGATTTCCTCCAGAGTTTTCATGCGGCCATCATCCAAGCCGTAGCGCAACTTCAACACATCCCGTTCGCGGGCGGTGAGGGTTTCCAAAACACTTTCCAGATCTTCTCTAAGCAAGACTTTGGCCACCCGATCCTCCGGCGTCTCCCCATCCGACTCGATAAAGTCTCCCAGCCGAGAATCCTCTTCCTTGCCGATGGGGGTTTCCAAAGAGATGGGAAGCTGGGCCGACTTGGCGATAAAGCGCAACTTCTCGATGGTGATCTCCATGCGGGTGGCGATCTCCTCTTCGGTGGGCTTGCGGCCCAATTCCTGGGAAAGCAACTTGGTTACCTTTTTGATGCGGGAGATCGTCTCGTAGAGGTGGACAGGCAGGCGAATGGTGCGGGATTGGTCGGCAATGGCACGGGTGATGGCCTGTCGAATCCACCAGGTGGCGTAGGTGGAGAACTTGTAGCCCTTCTCGTGGTCGAATTTCTCGGCTGCCCGAATCAGGCCCAGGGATCCCTCCTGAATCAGATCTTGAAAAGACAGGCCCCGGTTCATGTACTTTTTGGCGATGGACACCACCAAACGCAGATTAGACTGCACCATCTTTTCTTTGGCCCGCCGCCCCCGATGCAACCGCCGCCGAAACTCCGGCAAGGACATCTTGACCTCCTCTGCCCAGAGGGTGTCCGGCACTTCTTCTGGGTCTGACCAGAGGCCCATACGCTGAAAAACGGCCTCGCGAGCGCGCTCTAGCTCCAGCAGATCGGCAATTTTTCGGGCTAGCTCGATTTCTTCATCGGCCCGCAGCAGCCGGATACGCCCAATTTCTTGCAAATAGACCCGGATAGAGTCATCGGTGTAGGGCTTTTTCTTACTGGCCGCCTTGCGCTTTGAGCGACCTTTGGCACCGGCGGCGGCAGTCTCTCCATCCTCCTCTGCTGCCTCTTCGTCGTCGTCATCCTCATCAAAAGCATCAGTGTCACCGGTATCCAGTTCGCTCTCGAGGGTATCTGTCTCCGTGTCCAACTCCAGGGTGCCAGAAGGTGGATTTTCCAGATCCGATTCGAGAAGAGCTGTTTTACCCGATTTCACCAATTCCTTTGCTTGAGCCATGCTGAGTTCCTCGTGATCCTAATCACAGACAACTAAAGGTGACTAAGGGAGCTTAGACGCCAAAGGGAGAGGAGCAAGTTGCAGCCCTGCTGCATCCCACAACGCCAGAGTGAGGGAGCCGATATCCGCAAGCCAAAGCCTGAGTTGCCCTAGGCCAGCCTGCCCGCTTCTGAATAACCGATTGCTCGGGTCAATCTGGAAGCAGATATCGCTCATGGAGCTCAACTGAACTGGCGCAAGACCCGTCATCTTGGTGGGCGGAACCTCTCAAGATGGCGAGAGGTGGATCTTTCTCTTCGCCAATCCTGCGACGGAGTGCGAGGCACTTTACCAAGGGGACGGAACATTCAGCACCTCAACCACTCCAACCTGCGAGGAGAAGATCGCTCTACAGCAGGCGGCAAGTGACCCTGGGAGGAACACTTGCGAGCAACTGTAGCCGTTCACACCAAAACGTCTTCCCTAAATTAGCCCGACCTGGGGGAAACAGCAACGGGGCAGGCAAAGAAAATGTTAAATTCGCCTCAACAATGGCCAGAATGGAAGCCCTGGCCAGGGATCCATCCTTCGGCCTAGTCCGAGCAAATGGCTCGATGCTAACTTAAATCAGACTCTAGGTCGATGACACCCTGCCTGACTTTGACTTCTATGACCCATCCCTTCCTGCAGCATCTCCAGGAACGTGTGATTGTCTTCGATGGGGCGATGGGATCCTCCCTCCAGGCCCAGAACCTGACGGCAGCGGATTTTGGTGGGCCGGAGCTGGAGGGTTGCAACGAGATGCTGGTGCTGACCAAGCCGGAGGCGGTGGAGCGGGTACACCGCGGCTTTCTGGAGGTGGGGGCAGACGTCATCGAGACCAATACCTTTGGGGCTACCTCCATTGTTTTGGCCGAATATGGGATCCCGGAAAAAGCCTACGAGCTGAACGTGGCGGCGGCGCGACTGGCCAAGCGGGTAGCAGCCGAGTTTGCGACGCCGGAAAAGCCCCGTTTTGTGGCCGGCTCCATTGGCCCCACCACCAAGCTGCCCACCCTGGGGCACATCAGCTTTGATGAGATGCGGGCTGCCTACGAGGAGCAGGTGCAGGGGCTAGTTGACGGTGGGGCGGATCTGCTGATCATCGAGACCTGCCAGGACATTTTGCAGACCAAGGCGGCCCTGGTGGCCGTGCAGCAGGAGTTTGCCCGACGCGGGATCCGCCTGCCGGTGGTGGTGTCCCTGACCTTTGAGGTGCAGGGGACAATGCTGGTGGGCACGGAGATCGGGGCGGCCCTGGCCATCCTGGAGCCCTATCCCATCGATGTGCTGGGCCTCAACTGTGCCACTGGCCCAGACAAGATGGTCGAACACATCCGCTATCTGTCCCGCCATTCTCCTTTCCCCATCTCCTGCATCCCCAACGCTGGCCTGCCGGAAAACATCGGCGGCAAAGCCCACTACAAGCTCACCCCGGAGCAGTTGCGCTTCCACCTGGAGCATTTTGTGCGGGATCTGGGGGTAGCGGTGGTGGGAGGGTGTTGCGGCACCCGTCCCGAGCACATTGCCGCCTTGGTGGAAGCCGTGCAGGGGTTGCGGCCCAAACGTCGTAGCATCGAACGGATCCAGGCTGCTGCCTCGATTTATGCCCCTCAGCCCTACCTGCAGGACAACTCGTTTTTAATCATCGGCGAGCGCCTCAACGCCAGCGGCTCCAAAAAGATGCGGGAGCTGCTCAACGCCGAAGACTGGGACGGCCTGGTGGCCCTAGCGCGGGAGCAGGTGCGGGAGGGATCCCACATCCTGGACGTGAATGTGGACTACGTGGGCCGGGATGGCGTGCGGGATATGCGGGAGCTGGTCTCGCGGCTGGTTACCCAAATCCCAATTCCCCTGATGCTGGATTCTACCGATTGGCAAAAGATGGAAGCGGGCCTCAAGGTGGCGGGAGGCAAATGTCTGCTCAACTCCACCAACTACGAAGACGGGGAAGAGCGCTTCTTCAAGGTGCTGGAGCTAGCTAAAACCTACGGCGCCGGGGTGGTCATCGGCACCATCGACGAAGAGGGCATGGCCCGCACCGCCGACAAGAAGTTCCAGATTGCCGAGCGCGCCTATCGTCAGGCGGTTGAGTACGGGATCCCGCCCTACGAGATTTTCTTTGACCCCCTGGCTTTGCCCATTTCCACCGGCATCGAGGAAGACCGGGCCAACGGGGCAGCCACCCTGGAGGCCATCCGCCGCATCCGCCAGGCTTTCCCGGAGACCCACATTCTCTTGGGCATTTCCAACATCTCCTTTGGGCTCTCGCCGGCAGCCCGCGTGGTGTTGAACTCGGTGTTTTTGCACGAGTGCCGCGAGGCCGGCCTGGATGCCGCTATCGTCAGTGCCGCCAAGATCCTGCCCCTGAACAAGATCCCCGAAGAGCAGCAGCAGGTGTGTCGGGATCTGATCTGGGATCGGCGGCAGTTTAACGCCGTTCGCGTTAGCGGGACGGAGTCCTCGGGCATTTGCACCTACGATCCCCTGGCGCGGCTGACGGAGCTGTTTGCGGGAGTTTCCGGGAAGGAACTGCGCTCTGGCGGATCTTTTGCAGATTTACCCCTGGAGGAGCGGCTGCGGCGGCACATCATTGACGGGGAGCGGATTGGCCTGGAGGAGACCCTGGCGGAGGCACTGCAGAAATATCCTCCCCTGGAGATCATCAACACCTTTTTGCTGGACGGCATGAAGGAGGTGGGGGAGCTGTTCGGTGCCGGCAAAATGCAACTGCCCTTTGTGCTGCAGTCGGCAGAAACCATGAAAGCGGCGGTGAAATACCTGGAGCCCTTCATGGAAAAGGTGGGAGGGGAAGTGTGCAAAGGCACTCTTTTGATTGCCACCGTCAAGGGGGATGTCCACGATATTGGCAAAAACTTGGTGGACATCATCCTCACCAACAACGGCTACAGGGTAATTAACTTGGGCATCAAGCAGCCGGTGGAAAACATCATCGAAGCCTATGAAAAGAGCAAGGCCGACTGCATTGCCATGAGCGGCCTGTTGGTAAAATCCACCGCCTTTATGAAGGAGAACTTGGAGGTGTTTAACGAGCGGGGCATCACCGTGCCGGTCATCCTAGGAGGGGCGGCCCTTACCCGCCGCTTTGTGGAAGAAGACTGCCGCCAGACCTACAAAGGCCAGGTGATCTATGGCCGCGATGCCTTTACTGATCTGAACTTTATGGATCGGCTAATGCAGGCCAAGGCTGCTGGCCGCTGGGATGACCGGCTGGGTTTTCTGGACGACCTAGAGCAGGGATCCCCCTCTGCCAATGGCCAGAAAGAGGCTTCTTGGGTTCCAGAGGAAACGGATCCCAGCCTGCCCCCTGCGGAGACCACCGTGGGAGCTGCTCCCGCCCTCACCCTCTCCGAGTCCCAAGACACCCGCCGCTCTGAAGCCGTTGCCCTGGAGACCGAGCGACCCATCCCGCCTTTCTGGGGATCCCAGGTTCTCACCTCAGATCAGATCCCTTGGCCGGAAGTCTTCTTCTACATCGACAAGCAAGCCCTGGTGGCCGGACAATGGCAGATTCGCAAGCCCCGCGACCAGTCGGCAGAGGAGTTTGCCGAGTTTATCGCCACCCAGGTGGATCCGGTGATCGAGCGCTGGAAAGAGCGGATCCTGGCAGAAGATCTGCTGCACCCCCAGATTGTCTACGGCTATTTCCCGGCCCAGGCAGAGGGGAACACTTTGATCCTCTTCGACCCGGCCAGCTTCCCGGAGCTGTTTGCCCTGGAGCCAGGCTCCACCACCTATTTCCAACTGCCCACGGTGGAGCGCCCGCAACTCTCTCCAGGGGTGCGGGAGCTGGCCCGCTTCACCTTCCCCCGCCAAAAGAGCGGCCACCGCTACTGTATCGCCGACTTCTTTGCCGATCGCTCCACTGGCCTAGTAGATGTCTTCCCCATGCAGGCGGTTACGGTGGGCCCAGAGGCCACCGCCTATGCCCAGCGCCTCTTTGCCGAGGGCCAGTACACCGACTACCTGTATTTCCACGGCCTGACCGTGACCTTGGCAGAAGCCTTGGCCGAGTGGTGCCATGCCCGCATCCGGCGGGAGCTGGGGTTTGGCCACGAAGATAGCCCCGACATCCGCAAGATCCTGCATCAGGGCTATCGGGGATCCCGCTACAGCTTCGGCTATCCCGCCTGCCCCAACATCGCCGACCAACGGGTTCTGCTGCAGGTGCTCCAGGCCGAGCGCATTGGCCTCACCATGGACGAAAGCGATCAATTGGATCCGGAACAGTCCACCACCGCCATCGTTGCTTACCATCCGGCAGCCCGCTACTTCAACACTTAGGCTTAGCTTGTCGGGGTGTGGGGGTAGCTAAGCCCCGCACTGTA
>NZ_JANSIM010000070.1:0-3845 GCF_047502655.1 Synechococcus sp. R5-12
TACAACTGTCCAGGTTACTGGCCCCGCTGTAACAGGGGCAGCCTCATTGCTGGTCAACGTCACCGGGTCGTTGGGGTAGGTGTAAATGCTGGGTGGGTCCGTAGCTTCGAATACGACTTGGACATCGATGTCCACTGTGCAAGTTTGTCCTGGGCCTACTGATGGTCCGGTGAATTTAATGGTGCTCCCACTCGTCCCTTGGAAGGGAACTTGACCAGCTCCAACAATACAGGTAGTAGATGGATTCGAATTCGGCACTACGGTTAAAGGAGGCGACCCTTGCGGCTGCGGCAAGTTGTGCTCAAAGGCCAAGCCCGTCAATTGAATGGCTGCGTTGTTTTTGATGGTAAACCTCAAATTTCCGGTGGCTGTACCGCCATCTCCCTCATCTCGGGTAAGCGAGAACGGGCTGGGATCAAAGACCATGTTAAAGGTGGGAGCTGGCACCGTTACCGTTAGGTTGATAGCCGCAGCGGTAGCATTGGGCGCTTGGCTGCTGCTGAGGGTGACGGCTCGGCTGGTCAGGAATCCCGCTGTCGTGGCCGTAACTTGAAGATCCAGGCTGATGGTGCAGCTAGCGTTGGCTGCCAATGAGCCGTTGACCAACGAGATGGAAGTTGTTAATGGTGTAGCTGTCAGCGCCCCCCCACAGCCATTGTTCAGGTTATTGGGATTGGCAACGATCAAGCCGGGAGGCAAGGTGTCGGAAAAAGATAGACCAGTCAGGGGCAGGGCAGCGGTGTTGGTAATCGTGTAGGTCAGAGTTGTTTTGGGAGTGGAGCCAAAAGCCAGCGAGACCGAGGTAGAGCCAAATGCCTTGGTAAAATTCGGGGCACTCGGCGTAGGTGTCGGAGTCGGCGTAGGTGTCGGAGTCGGCGTAGGTGTCGGCGTAGGCACTACCGTCCCACTGCTTCCGCTGTCACTGCAGCCGGTCAGCCCCAGACAGGCCGCTCCTAGACTCAAGGCCACAAGAGTTGTAACTGCTTTTTTCTTCATCGCTCTCTCACTCCTCATCACTATCGGACTTGACTTTAGTTTTTATCGACCTGTCTTGCTGCAGTGTACTCCAGTCCAATTGCTGTTCAGGACGCTTCTGCGCCGAGGCAATTCACAATTAATTATTGTAATAAACCTTGGCTTAGCTGGCAAACTCCAACTAGGGAATAGCTCCTTCAGACTTGCTCTTAGGTACCTTGCTTGTAAGCACAAAATCTGGCGCTCCAAGCCAACTTTCAGAACCTCGCCTATGCCGCTCGAGCCAGCAATGTTCACACAACGTTGGAAAGGGAGGAGAATTGAAAAGCATTCGGCCTTTGTGGAGATTGGCTTGTGCATCCAATTGGGATGGGATCCCTGGCCAGCTTTATCGCCGGCTTGGCGACGGGGCTGGGGGCTTTGCCGGCCCTTTTTCTTCCCTCGCTCTCCGAAAGGGTACAAGGGATCCTGCTGGGGTTTGGGGGTGGGGTGATGTTGGCGGCCACCTCTTTTTCCCTGCTGGTGCCGGGCACCGAGGCAGCCATGGCGCTGGGGTATTCCCCATTTGGGGCGGCGGTGGCGATGGCGGCGGGCCTGTTGTTGGGGGCGATCTTCCTGGAGAGTGCCCACCGCCTCTTTCCTCACGAGCACTTTTTCAAAGGGGTGGAAGGGGAGAACCGCGCCCATTTGAAACGGATTTGGCTGTTCATCATTGCCATCGCCCTGCACAATTTCCCGGAAGGACTGGCGGTGGGAGTGGGTTTCGCTACCGGCCAAGTCGGCGATGGGTTGGCGTTGGCGTTGGGGATCGGCTTGCAGAACATGCCAGAAGGGCTGGTGGTGGCTTTGTCACTGGTGGGCCAGGGGTACTCGCGGCTGTTCGCTTTTGGCATCGCCCTGCTGACCGGACTGGTGGAGCCCATCGGCGGGATCCTGGGAGCAACGGTGGTCTCTCTGGCGCAGCCCCTACTACCCTGGGGCATGGCTTTTGCGGCGGGGGCGATGTTGTTTGTCATTTCCGATGAGATCATCCCTGAGTCGCACCGGCAGGGGTTGGAGCGGGAGGGCACCTTTGGGGTCATCAGTGGGTTTGTGGTGATGATGTTGCTGGATATCACCTTGGGCTAGCAAGGGATCCCGTCGCGAAGTGGAACGGAGTTTTATATGTTGAGTAACGAACCCTTTTTGTGGCGAGGAGCAGGGGAACACGCCTGTCTGCTGCTACATGGATTGGGGGGCGGTGTTTACGAGTTGCAATGGCTGGCAGAGCGGCTGTTGGCGGCTGGCCTGACGGTGCAGGGATTTAACTATCCCGGCCATGACAGTGCTCCGCATCGCTTACACGACCGCCGGTCTGCCCACATGCCCCCTTCCCGCTGGACGGAGTGGTACGGGCGGGCTTTGGAGCATTATCTGGCTTTGCAGCAGGAGTATCCCCGCGTTTCCTTGGTGGGCTTTTCCACCGGCTGTCTGCTGGCTTTGCACCTGGCTTTTGCCCATCCCATCCATAAATTGGTGCTGCTGGCGCCATTTTTCGCCATTCGCCACCGCTGGTACTATCTTTTTCGCCCTGAGCAGTACCTGAACAGCCTGGGTTGGCTATTGAAGGAGGTGCCCCGCCTCAGCTTGCCGATTCGGGATGGGGACGCTCGAGCCTTGGCAGAAAGAACGGCCTATTTCCGCAGCTTTAATCTGTCGGCAGTGCGCAGCGCCCTCGAGCTCATCGAGCGGGTCAAGGGGGAAGTGGCCAGCATCCGGGTTCCCACTCTGATCCTGCAATCTCGCCAAGATACAGTAGTGGATCCTGAACAGGCAGCGTGGCTCTATCAAGAGCTGGGATCCGAGGAGAAGATCTTGTCTTGGCTGGAGCACTCCGACCACATCCTCACTTTGGACGGGGAGCGGGAAACGGTGTTTGACCAGGTTTGCGCCTTCCTCAACCAGGATCCTTCTGCGCCCGGATCAGCGTAACCCGCTGCCAAGCACCGCGGGCATCGTAGTCCCGGATCAAACGCAAGAGACAATGGCAGTCTTCCGACTGCGGAAACCAGCTCAGGCTCACCGAAAAGCTGCGATCCCGGTGGGCGGTAGGGATGGGCAAGGGATCCGGCCCGCCAATCCACAGCCCTCCCGGCAAGGGATCCCAGTTGCTCAACCACTCTGCCCCCGAGCAGTCCACCTCGGTTTCGGCAAACCGGCCCTCGGCAACCGCAAAGCTCTGGGCGATCCCCCGCCATCTCCCCTGGAGGCAGGCTCTCAGCTGCTCTCTGCTCAGGGGTGCACAGTCTGCAACGGGATCCAAAGCTTGGCCGCGCCGCTCCAGGATCGCGGTTACCTCTACCAGACGACCTTGGGCATCCCACTGTTGCACCAGCCGCGCCTTGCGATCCCCCCAGAGAAAGCCCTGCTCGACGGCAAAATCACTAAACGGCGCCAGCTGCAGCCGCCCATTGGAAAAAGATCCATCGGGGAAAAAGCGCAATCCCGGCGAGAAATCCTGGTAGACCCAGCTCTGGGAGCTTTCGGGAGTGGGGGATCCCTGTAGGGGGTAGTAGGCGTTGGTTTGGCGGATCGCGCTCCCTGCCGCCGGACTTCCTGAAGAAGAGGATGGAGCCAAGGCCTCAAAGGTGATGAGGCTGCGCTTTTGGCTCCCCAGCTCCCAGCCGCCGGCGGTGGGTCGATAGTTGGAGAAGAGGCCGTGCCACACTCCCAGGTGGAGAGCCAGACATTGTTTTTGGGTTTTCATGAAGCAATGTGAAGCTAAGATTGTGAGGACGTAACGCTGGAGAGCAAGACCTATGGGGAAGAAGCTCCGAGGTGGCATTTTAGTAAACTACCCGACCCTGACTGCTTCGCAGTACAGGGCGGGC
>NZ_JANSIM010000071.1:0-16502 GCF_047502655.1 Synechococcus sp. R5-12
ACCCTACGGGTACAGTGCGGGGCTCCTGCGATTTCTAGCTGAACTCCCCTCTCCCTCTGGGAGAAGGGTTTAGGGGTGAGGGTTGACGGCTTTCAAGATTGAAAAAGGCGGGAATAGAGGTGTTGGTGGGCTTGACAATCCCGTTCTTGTAGAGGGGTGAAGCTGCTTAGGGGCGGCCAGCCGAGGGAGAGGTTTGGCCTTTCGGCCCGCTTCACAACCGGCAGGATCTCTTGGTGTACCACTGCCTCGATGGGCTCGTACAACTGAGCCAATAGGCTTTGCCCCTCGGTATGCCCCAAAGGTACCAGACGCACCGCTGCCGAGACCAGCCCAGTGAGGGAGGAGAACAAGAAGGCACGCAGGGTATCTTCCAACCCAATGCCCGCCTGAGCGCAGATCCAGCCAAACACCACGGAATGATGCAGTGGATCCCCCTCTGCCTTGGGGACAGAGATTCCCCAGGTGCGTTCTGCCAGTTGAGCTAGGCGTTTCCCCAAATCTAGGCTGGCTTGGCGCGGCTCTGCCGCCCAACGGGTTGCTTGCAGCTGTTGCTGCAGCTTCTCCACTCCCGACTCGGATCCCAATCGGGATAGACGATGGGCCAAGGCACAGGCTCTGCCCTCGGTGGGGGCTAAGCCCATGTGCAAAACCCCCAACAGGTACTGCTGCACCCCAGCCCGATCGCGAAGTTGACCCGCTTGAACGGCAGCTTCCAAGCCCCAGGAGTGGGAATAAGCCCCAATCGGCAGGGCAGAATCGGTGAGCTGTAGCAACAGATAGAAAGTGCCGCTGGATCCTGGAGAAGTAAGTTGGGAGGAGAGCTCACCACGCATCTTCACCAAGCCTTAGCGGGGGCGGATCAGGCCATAGCCGCCATGGTTGCGGACGTAGATAACGTTGATCTCGCCATTTTCGATATTGCGGAAAACGTAGAAGTCGTGATCCACTAGCTCCAACTGGTGCAACGCTTCCTGAACCGTCATGGGTGGCATGGCGAAGTACTTGGTGCGCACCACCTCTGCCGGTAACTCCGCTTGCCGTTCCGTATTTAGCGGATCGGTGACGGGCTGCTGGGCCACTGCCACGGAGGTTTTGGGGGTGTGGCGGACGCGGTGAATGCCGTTCCGTTCTTTGTATTTGCGCAACTTGCGGGCCAGCTTGTCGGCCACACGGTCGATGCTGGCATAGAGGTTTTCGCTGCTTTCTTCCGCCCGGATCACGGTGCCATTGGCGTAGACGGTCACTTCGGCAGATTGGCTGGCACTGATACGGGGGTTGCGGGCTACCGATAGATTGACATCAACCTCACTGGTGATCTGGGCAAAATGACTGACAGCACGCTCAATTTTTTCTTGAACGTAGCTGCGGATGGCGTCGGTAATCTCGACGTTTTTCCCTTGGATCACAAGCTTAGTCATGAGGACTCTCCCAGTCATGTCGGTTTATACCTGAGATAGCGCCTCATCCCCACCCGGGATCCCTCTAACTCTGGAAAGCGATCCCAGCTCACAGGCGACGTCAGCCCTTTAATTGGCAAAAATGGAGCCCTGTCATCAAGGGTGAGCAGATCGGCTTTGGGAGTGGCACTAACCTCTTGGGTTAAGTCTAGGTTAACATCTCGCTCAAGGATCTCTGCCAGAGGTTAAGAATAAATTTAGGCTCTCTTAATGTTTCAGAGATGTTGAATTCCAGATTTTCCCGAATCGCAGGAGCTCTGTAGAGAAGCGGGATCCCCGCCCTGCAAGACATGCACTTCTATTGGCTGTGTTGAGTGTCTTTGGGAAAGGTTTTTTAGAGTTTAAGTTGCAAGTTCCTCAGTCAAAAGCCAAATCTATCATCAAACCCATAGACAGATCTAGCCTGCTAAAAATCTTCCTGAGCTGGATTTTGAGTTGGTTAAACAATGTCTCTAACTCTGACCTGTTTTTGAGAGACTGAAGGTGGGCCGTATTGCCCATAAGCTCGGCAATCCAGATGCTTCAGCTTTCCTCCAGGGTATGTTGGTATTATCCTACAGCCTAGCAGCATCTTGATTGGATAGCCATTGACAGCAAAAATGAAGGGATATTGATATAAATTAAGCTTTTTATCGATTTTTTATCAATATGAGGCTTTCGACTTGAGAGATGGTGTTGTTGTCGGTATTAGCTTTGACAAGCCTGTTGTTCACTGTTCCATGCTGTAAGGTTTCTATCGGAGAGCTACATAAGTACATAAGAACTTGGAACTCGGTTCTGCCGCTGCAGTCACCTTGAGGAGCGGTGGGGAGAAGGCCAACTCTTTCCGGGGTGGCTGAAATGCTACCCTCGAAACCAGCTTGGTGTGCAAAAGGTGGGGCAGACTGGGTGGGCGGAGGGATCCCGTTGAAGGCGGCAGAGCTTTTAGACAGAGCAGAAGAGGCTCTACAGGAGCAGTTTCAGGCGGTGGAGAAGACCCTCAGAGAGAACCTGGCGCGGGTGCTGCGGGCCTTTCGCGACCAGCGGGTGGGATCCCATCACTTTGCCGGGGTGTCGGGGTATGGCCACGACGACCAGGGGCGGCAGGTTTTGGATCGGGTGTTTGCCCAGATTATGGGCTGTGAGGCAGCAGTGGTGCGGCTGCAGATGGTGTCTGGTACCCATGCCATTGCCTGTGCTTTGTTTGGGGTGCTGCGTCCGGGGGATGAGCTGCTGGCGATTACCGGCCCCCCTTACGACACCCTTGAGGAGGTTATCGGCCTGCGGGGTTCCGGGCGGGGATCCCTACGGGAGTTTGGCATCGGTTACCGCCAGTTGGATTTGCGGGAGGGAACTGTCGATTGGCAGGCCCTGAAAACCGCCCTCAGACCGCAAACCCGCTTGGTTCACATTCAGCGGTCCTGTGGCTACGATTGGCGGCCCAGCTTTTCCATTGCCCAGATTGCCGAGATGATCCAAATGGTCAAAGCGCAAAACCCCGAAGTTGTGGTTTTTGTGGACAATTGCTACGGCGAATTTGTGGAAACCCAGGAGCCAACCCATGTGGGCGCAGATCTGATTGCCGGATCCCTGATCAAAAATCCGGGGGGCACCCTTGTTCCCGCAGGGGGCTATGTGGCCGGGCGGGCAGAGCTGGTGGAGCAAGCCGCTTGTCGGTTAACGGCTCCGGGCATTGGTTCGGAGGGGGGGGCAACTCTAGATCTCAACCGCCTTCTGTTTCAAGGCTTGTTCTTGGCCCCGCAGATGGTGGCCGAAGCGGTGAAGATCGCCCATCTGGCGGCGCAGGTGTTTTCTGATCTGGGCTACCCGGTCTCGCCTCTGCCTCAAGCTCCTCGCACCGATATCATCCAGGCCATTCAATTGGGATCCCCGCAAAAGCTGCAGGCCTTTTGCCACGCCATTCAAAACAGTTCTCCTGTGGATTCCTACCTCACCCCAGTTCCGGAGGTGATGCCCGGTTATGCAGACCCGGTGGTGATGGCAGCAGGCACCTTTATTGCCGGGAGCAGCGCCGAGCTGTCTGCCGATGGGCCGATGCGGGATCCCTACACCGTCTACTTGCAGGGGGGAACCCATCTCTACCATGGGCGGCTGGCCCTAGAAGCCGTCTTGCAAGCTTGGGAAACCCTGTAGGCCAACAGTTTGCTCTCGGCTGAAACAGCAAGGAAGGGGCAAGCCAACAACCTCAAAACTCAGCACGAAGTTGGCAGAAGTTGTCGTCTCTGGCCAACCTTTTCCCTCAATCAGGGGGTAGGATCAGTCCACAGTGGCCATTCTTCAGAGAGGGATCCCTTCCGATGTTGAGCTGGTATCGTTCTTGCGCATCTCCTCGCCGTTGGGGATCCCGTTTGACTCTGGCTCTGGTGGCATTGGGGTTGGCCGGCGGCTGTCGGCTGCTGGATCGGGTGGGAGAGAGAGGCTTGCCGGTGGGATCTGCGCTGACCCGTTCTGCTCTGTGGAGAGGCAGCCAAACCGTGACGGGAGCGCTGGAGGTGGGAGATCAAGTCAGCCGCCAGTACGGCAGCTTTTGGGATGGGATCCCCGTCACCGCTGAGCCGGGGCAGATTTTAATTGCGGCCCTAGAGAGCGAAGATTTTGATGCTTATCTGGAGCTGGTGGACGGCCAAGGGCGGGTGATTGGCTTTGACGATGACTCTGGCCTGGATGTGAATGCCCTGTTGGCAGTGCGTCTGCCGGAGGGAGGCACCTATACCCTGCGGGCCACCAGCTTTGAGCCGGAATCCACCGGCAACTACCGGCTCACCTATATCCTCACCCAGGTAGATTGGCAGGAAAGCCTATCGGGCCGTCTGCAGGAGGGATCCCTTCAGCATCCCGAGGATGGCAGTTGGATGGACGAATATCCCATTGCCGCCCGCGCCGGCCAGATCCTGATCGCTTCCATGACCAGCTCCGATTTCGATGCCTTTTTGCAGCTGCTGGATCCCAGTGGAGAAGTCAGGGCTTGGGATGATGACCAAGGGGGTGGAACCGATGCTCTGATGATTGCCTTTCTGCCCCGCACCGGCACTTATACCCTGCGGGCCAACACCCATAAGCCACGAGAAGAAGGAGCCTATAGGTTACAGTACGCCTTGCGCTAGTCCCTGCTCGCCCAGATTCCCTGTCTTACAGCTTGGATAAGGGGGCTTGTGAACCTTCTGATGCTGATGTCGAGATTTTGACAGGAATCATCGTTTTTTAACGCCTAATGTTGATATATGTCAGGAGTTGCCAGTTTACCTTCCTAAGATCCTCACAAAGCCAGAAGGGGCACTGCTTGCTGAGCTTTGTGGGAAAGCATAACATCTTATCCTAAGTTGTGACGGAGCTGAAATATTGTCCTCGGGGATGAGGTCTTTTTTCTAGAATCGAATCGATGGCCTAGACCATTCTTTTGCAGTTCAGCCCCTATCTCCACAAAATGGATGCCATGACTCCTGAAATGGTACGCCAGTTTTGGTCTTTGGTCAGCGAGATTGGCAGGCCAGATTGGCTCACAAAGCGTGACGATGACTTGGTGAACCTGCTTCTGAGCGCCTGTCAGAAAAAACACGCCCTCAGCAGTGTCGATGCCTCAATTCTCAATCGCTACATCAGCATTCGCTTGCCCTTGATTCGCGATATCCTCGTGGATTAAACCTAGAGAGGACAAGGTTTTCCCATCATGCTGGCCGCACAAATCACCTTGCTGGTCTACGGGGCACTGCTTTTGGTGGGCGGAGCAATCGGCTATAGCAAAGGCAAAAGCTCCAAGTCTCTCATCGGGGGGCTGGTTGGGGCCGCCCTCAGCGGAGTCAGCTATGGGCTGCTGGGGGTGGATCCCCGCTGGGGGCTGGGCTTGGGCCTGGGGACGACAGTGCTGGGATCTATCGTATTCGCCCTGCGCTACCGCAAAACCCGAACGTTAATGCCTGCCGGCTTGATGTTCATCCTCAGCTTGGGAGCAGCTGTCCTTCTGGGACTTAGCTTTGGAGCGGCCTAGGCGACTTCTGGTTGCGCCGGTGGGGTGAAGTTTGTTGAACATTCGATGTAGTCAATTTCGATGTAGTCAATTTTCAGCTCTCGGCCCGAGCGAATCTCTTCCATCGGGGATCCGCAGTTGGGGCAAGCATAGCGCCGGCCTATTTCTGGCTTGTATTCTTGGCCGCAGGGATGGCAATAGGCAATGAGCGGCGTTTCCCGGATGACCAACTGGGATCCCTGTAGGAAAGTACCCTGGGTTTGTGCGGCATAGGCAAAGGTTAGGCTGGCCGGCTCTACACAGGTGAACTGTCCTACCACCAGGTGCACCCGAGCGATCTGAGGCTGTCCCGGCTGACTTTGCCACCAGTCACGTAGTGTTTGGATCAAGGCGCGGGTCATGTCGGTCTCGTGCATCTCTTACCTCCAGTCGCCGGCCATTTCTGGCGTCGCCTCCGGGTGGATGTAGGCGGGCTTCTCTCGGCGCGGCAGTTGCCCAGATACCACCAAATGGGCCAGCGTATCGCAAATAACTCGGGTGGCCATTAGAGCTGTGATATCGCTAATGTCGTAGGGGGGAGAGACTTCCACCACCTCCAGGCCACAGATCGGTGCTTCCCGCACAATGCGCTTGAGCAAGTAGAGCGCTTCCCGCGGCAGCAGCCCACCCGGCTCTGGCCAGCCTGTACCGGGTACAAAGCCGGCATCGATGCAGTCGATATCGAAGCTGATGTACACACAATCGGTGCCGTCTAGAGCTTTTTCGAGGGCGAAATCGGCGGCTGCATCCAAGCCCATTTCGGTGATGTCGGTAACGGTGAGGATGTGGGTGGCCCGCTCCCGGCACACCTTCACCCCTTGCCGTGGCACTTGCCAGCCGCCAATGCCCAGTTGCACCAGGTTGTGGGCCGGTGCGTTGCGGATGTTGGTGGCATGAAACCAAGGCTAAGCCTCGACTCATTGTTGCCAGCCGGATAGGGAAAGCCTCGCTTCCTTGGCCAGAGCCGCTTGGGCTTCGGTAGAAAAGCCGTTATTTGCGTTCGATTCGGTGGTCATGGTTGGGATCCCCCGTTAGGTGGTGTATTCGGCGTTGATGCGCACGTAATCGTAGCTGAGATCGCAGCCCCAGGCCACGCCCTGGCCGGATCCCTGATGGAGATCCACGGTAAAGGTCACCGGATCCCCTTTCAAGTACTCAGAGGCCGCCTTGCGATCGAAAGCCAGGGGCATTCCCGCCTGCATGAGCAGAAAATCCCCCAGACGGATATCCAACCGGCGGCTGTCGAAGGGGATCCCGGCCCGTCCGGCGGCGGCTGCCACCCGTCCCCAGTTGGGATCGTTGCCAAAAGCTGCCGCCTTCACCAAGGGAGAGCTGGCGATCACACGGGCCATGTGTCGGGCTGCCGCATCATCCACAGCCCCACACACCCGAATTTCCAGCAGCTTGGTAGCTCCTTCCCCATCGCGGGCAATGGCCTTGGCCAGATGAATGCAAACTTGGTTGACCATCTCCGCCAAAGTCTGGGCAGCTTCTGTGCCGGCTTGCAGGGTTGGGATCCCACTTTGGCCGTTGGCCAGAGCCAAGAGCATGTCGTTGGTGCTGGTATCCCCATCCACCGTGATTTGGTTAAAGCTGAGGTCAGCAGCTTGCTTGAGGATCTGCTGCCACAGGCGGGGATCCACAGCCGCGTCACAGGTTAAAAAAGCCAGCATCGTGGCCAAGTTGGGGTGGATCATGCCGGATCCCTTGGCAATGCCCCCGACCCTGACGGTGTACCCGTCGATCTCAGCTTGCAGGGCAACGCTTTTGGTCACCAAGTCGGTGGTGATGATGGCGCGGGCGGCGCTCTCCCCCCCCTCTGGAGAGAGGCTGTCGATAAGGCCGGGCAGGGCTGCTTGGATTTTCGGCATTTCCAGTTGTCGCCCGATGACCCCTGTGGAGGCCGTGAGCACCTGATGGGCCGGGATCCCCAACCGTTCTGCCACCCAGAGGGCCAGTTGGGCATTGTTGCGCTCTCCTTCTTCTCCGGTACAGGCATTGGCTTGCCCAGCATTGCAGAGGATGGCCCGCACCGGCTGCTGTTGGGCGAGGATCCCTTGGTTGTAGGTAACACAGGCTGCTTTGACCTGATTGGTGGTAAAAACGCCTGCCCCAACCGCATCGCACTCGGAAACGATCAAAGCCAGATCCGCAGCTCCTGAGGGCTTGAGGCCAGCGGCCACTCCAGCGGCTCGAAATCCTCGCGGGGCTGTAACAGCACCTGCAACCGGTTTAAATGGGGATCCCATGTGTTCCTTGGCCAGAGGGTGGTCGGCAACATCATACCGACTTGCTGCTCCGATTTGGGTCATCGCAAGCTTTCCGTGAGAAACTCTCTGGAAACCGGTTCTGAGGGAAAGAGTTGTAGTTACGCCTACCAAGCAGAGGCGGCAGAGAGGGTTATTTTGAAAGTGTGTGCTTCCTCCGCTCCGGGAATTGCCAGCCATGCCCACCCCTGTCATTACCCTCAACCATGTCAGCAAGGTCTATTCCAATGGCACGGTGGCTTTGCAGGACATGAATATAACCATCCAAGAAGAGCAGTTTGTCAGCTTGGTGGGGCCATCCGGCTGTGGGAAAAGCACGGTGCTGCGGTTGGTGGCGGGTCTGGGGCATCTGACCACAGGCTCTATCGAATGGGGGCAAAGTTTTGAGAAGAACGCCCCCCAGGGGGAGCCCAAGTTGGCCTTTGTGTTTCAGGAACCGGCCCTTATGCCTTGGGCAACGGTGATGGACAATGTGCGTCTGCCCTTGAAGTTGGCAGGTGAGCCCAAGCCAAAAGCCGATCGAGATGTCTTGGAAGCTCTACAACGGGTGGGCCTGCAGGGGTTTGAGCGCAGTTTTCCCCGCGAGCTATCGGGCGGCATGCGCATGCGGGTTTCCATTGCTCGCGCCCTGGTAACCAAGCCGCAGGTGTTGCTGATGGATGAACCCTTCGGAGCTCTGGATGAAATCACCCGCAGCAAGTTGAACAGCGACCTGTTGGAGCTGTGGCAAGAAAAGCGCTGGACGGTGCTCTTCGTTACCCACAACATTTACGAGGCCGTCTACCTGTCCAACCGCGTGGTGGTGATGGCGGCTCGCCCAGGGCGGGTGATAGCCGATATTCCCATCGATGCGCCCTATCCCCGCTCGGAAGACTTTCGCACCTCTTCCCTTTACAACAACTACTGCCGTGAAGTGTCGGCCCGTCTGCAGGAAGCTATGCACGGCTCAGCTCAGGATCCCCCCTATTTGCGCCCCCTCTCTGCCGGACGTTTGCGCTGATGGGATCCCTTGCTTGACAGTGCTCCCTTGACTCTCTATTGCGTATCTCAACTTCACGATATGTTCGACCCGTTTGTCCACCTTCTCGACCCATTGCGCCGCTGGCTGGGATCCCTTGTTGGCTTGGGGGAGAGCTGGCCTCTCCATTGGCCGGATTGGTCTCTGCCCAAGCTGACCGGCGCAGTTGGAGAAAAACTCGGATCCCAACCCACGGATGAGGCAGACATACCGAGTGCCGGCTCAGGGGTGCCTGCAAAGGGGTTGAATCTGGGCCGTTGGTTCAACCTGGAAGTGATTGCCCCCCTTATCGTCGGGATCCTCTTCTTGGTGGGCTGGGAAGTGGCGGTGCGGGTAACGGGAGTGCCCCACTACCTCTTGCCGGGGCCGATTTTGGTGGTGCAAACCCTCATCCGCGACTGGGGAACGCTTTTTCCTTCCCTGTTGATCACTGTGCAAATTACGGTGGTGGCCTTTTTGGCTGCCACAGTGTCGGGGCTTTTGGTCGCGATTGTGTTCACCCAGAGCAAGTGGATTGAGCGCAGCTTTTTCCCCTATGCGGTGATTTTACAGACGATGCCCATTGTCTCCATCGCCCCGCTGATCATCATTTGGCTGCGCAACAACACCTTTGCCGCGATGGTGGTGTGCGCCTGGATTGTGGCTTTTTTCCCGATTCTTTCCAACACCACTCTGGGGCTGAACAGCGTCGATCACAACCTGCTCAACCTGTTCCAACTGTACAAGGCCAACCGCTGGCAAACGTTGATCTACTTGCGGCTACCCAGTGCCATGCCCTATTTCATGGGGGGCCTGCGCATCAGCGGTGGCCTCTCTTTGATTGGGGCGGTGGTGGCGGAGTTTGTTGCCGGTACTGGCGGGCAGCGGGCCGGGATCGCCTACCAGATCTTGATCTCCAGCTTCAACCTGCAGGTGCCCCGCATGTTTGCGGCCTTGATCTTGGTCACCGGCTTGGGGATCCTGATCTTTATTTCCTTGAGTGCTCTATCCGACCGGGTGTTGGGCAAGTGGCATGAGAGCGCTGTGCGCCGAGAGAACTGAAAAATTGAACTTTGGTGAAAATTAGGGCCCCCTCTCTAACATCTAGGGTCATTTGGATTCAAACTAGGACGCTGCACCCACCCCTAAAACGTTGAACGCACGCGGCCAAAGGCTTTTCTCAATAGCTCAGGCGCCTCACTCTAACCTGAAACGACTAAGTGCCTTGAATAGGAGCAGGTGGAAGGCGTCTTCTGGAAAAGCCCAGAGATATCGCTGCGCTTGCTGTCGGCGGCTATCTCAGATGCTATTTTTGGGTTGCTATCGGAGGGGGATGAACTCAGTGCGGCCAATGATTTGCTGGCCTTGATCCGAGAGCGCGTAGTTGATGAAATCGGCCACCACAGGGCTAGTCCTCTGAGGTGCCACCAAAAACACATTCCGCGCCAAGGGGTAGCTGCCCCTCTGGATGGCCTCACGGGTGGGCATCTGGCCGTCGATGGGCACAATCCGCACCGTTTGCTGGTTTTGCACCTGATCGACAGTGCTGTAGGTGATGCCATCTTCTCCCAAAGCCCGCAGCAGCGGGGTGGTGACATCTTCTGTGGCGGTGGTGAAGTAGGGAGGGTTATCGGGAGCGAAGGGCAGCCCCAACAACACGAGTTCTTGGAAAACGCTGTAGGTGCCGCTCTGGGGGGCGCGATTGAGGACCCGAATCCGCCGATCCGGGCCGCCCACCTGGCTCCAATTGGTGATCCGACCCTGGAAGATATCGGCCAATTGCTGCAGCGTCAGTCCTCCTTTGTAGGGGTTGTTCACCCCCACCGCCACCGCCAGGGCATCTTTGGCCACCGGGATCGCCTGTAGACCCGCCTGCACTTCGCTGGCATTGAGGGGGCGGGAGCTAGCGGCCATCTGGATGCGACCTTCCATCAGGGCCTTCAGGCCGGCATTGGATCCATTGGGCTTGCCATCCGGGATCCCATAGGTGAGGGGAATGCCGGGGTTGCGCTGGGTGTAGCCTCCCTTCAGGGCAAAGACGATCCGGATCATCGTGACGCTGCCATCCATCTGGAGCACTGCTGGGTTGGGCAGAGAAGTATCCAGATTAACGGCGTTGGCAGGCGGGTTGGGTACCTGGGCCTGAGGGGGGTTGGGCGCTGTTGGGGCTTGGGGCCGGGCAGCTGGAATCTGGCTGGGGATAGGAGGCGTGTTCCCTCTATTCAGGAATGAGTCCAACAGGCCGGAACGATAGGCATACCAGCCGCCGCCTCCCAGTATCGCGAACAAAAGAATGTAAACGATTGGAGGTGGGCCGGAAGGTCGTGCAGTCATGGGATCCCTCCTAAAGAAAATTCACGATCCAGACTTTTGAGACTTCCCCCTCTGTTGTATCAGCTATCCGCGCAGATTGGGTGAGCAGCAGGTTAAGGTGCATCTATCCGCACATGGCCGCCTCTCGTCCCACCTCGCGCAGCTCGATCACATCCGCACGGGGATCCGCCTGCACAACTTCCAACTCGATCCAAGCCCCCAGAGGAGTTTGGCGTTCTAGGCGCACCGGTACCCGAAAGGCAATCTCATCCAGCATGGCCAACACCAAGTTTTCCTGCTCGCGCAGGTAGCCCAAGACCAAGGCCCGCCAAGTTTGCCCCGGTCGCAGGCGCAGGTATTCGATGCTCCAGTAGCGCTTGGATTTCCGCTCCACCTGGTTGGCCTCTACGGTGCCCGGCTCAATCCCCACCAGCAACTGCTGCACATCCGCCTCCGTCAAGGGCAAGGGATCCCCGCGCAAAAAGGCCTTGATCTGGTAGTGGGCCACCAAGTCCAGGTAGCGCCGAATCGGGGAGGTAACCTGACAGTAGGCATCGAGACCCAGCCCTGTATGTCGCCCTGGCTGGGTGGCTACTTCCGCCCGCGATAGACAGCGCATGATCGCAAAAGACCGAACCGGCCCCTGAGGGTACCTATCCAGCACTTCGGGTGGGGGTAAGTCGGGAGCCGGCTGCAGACGATAGGGCACCGGGATCCCATTTTGGCTGGCGAAGCGAGCCGCCACCTCGCCGGTGAGCACCATCATTTCCGCCACCATCTGCCGCGCAGGAGTATCCTCGATTACCCGGAGGTGGGGGATCTCGTCGATGACCTTGATATCTTGCTCCGGCAGGCCGATCTGAATGGCCCCCTGAGCCATGCGCCACCCATAACGCCACTGGGCTGCCCGGGCAATGGCTGTCAGTTGAGCCTCTGCCCCCAACTCCAACATTTCATCGGCATCTTCGTAGGTGAGGCGGTAGGTCACTTTGATCTGGCTGAGGCAAATCTTGGAATCGCGGATCTGGCCGTCGGATCCCAGTAGAATGCCAAAGCTAAGGGCAGGCCGCACCTCTCCCTGCACCAAGCTCATCGGGCCAGTGGACAACTCCGGCGGGAACATCGGGATCACCCGCTCCGGCAAATAGACACTGGTGCCACGCTTGCGGGCTTCCAAATCGAGGGGATCCCCCCACTGCACCCAACAACTGGGATCAGCGATGTGGATCCAGAGCTTCACCGCGTCATCCGACCAGAACTCGACGCTGAGGGCATCGTCAATGTCGCGGGTGCTGGCATCATCGATGGTGTAGGTGTGGAGGTGGGTGAGATCCTGCCGCAGGTGGGGATCCCAGAAAGAGGGAGGCTGGCTGAGCAGGGCTTGGGTGTATCGCTCCACCGCCTTCGGGAACTGGGTTGGGATCCCGGTGAGGCGCAGGGCCAGGTTCTCGTGGCGGCTCCACAGCCCCAGAGCCACCAAAGCCTCAAAGGCCCCCTGCGGAGTGTCAGGAAACCCCATCAGCTCCAGCAGTTGCGAGGCCCGTTCCCGATCCGACGGGTTGAGATTGGAAGAGAGATCCTCGTGGCTGCGAATGGCTGCCGCCGCTCCCTGTAAGGCCAGGCGTTCCAGCACCTCCAGGCGGGCCCGCTCGGCAGGAGTCCAGGGATACCCTTGGCCGGGATGAGCCAGAGCCTCCCGCAGGTGGGCCTCAAACTCTGCTTGTTCCTGCTGCCGTTGTTGGGCGACGGCCATTTGATGGAGGATCTCCTTCACCTGAGCCGGAGTGCGGGGTTCGTAGCTCTCCCCCTTTTGCTTGAAGTAGGTGCGATCCTCGCTCAAGAGGCGGTAGGCGGCATAGGTGGAGACCGGGGAATCATCAGAAAACAACAGCCGAGCCATCTCCGCCAAGCTCAGGGGCTGACGCTCCTCCTGCACCAGTTCCCAGGCCAACGCCAAACTTTCGGGATCCAACTTTGCCTGCACCGCCTGCCAAAAGCCGGGAATGTCGGAAGCCGTGAAGCTGGATCCCCCGTTCAAAGCAAAGGTAATCTGGCGAGGGTGAACACTATGAACCTGCCCAGAAGGCACCCCCAGCAGTAGGTTCTTCTTACCCTCAGTGCCCTGAACCACTGCCAACACACGGTCGTTATTGTAACGAAACTCTACCAGTGTGCCCTTTTCCACCCGTTCTCCTTATGTCGGCTGTCGTCAGATTGCAGGCTCTCTTCCATTCTCCACCAGCTCTGTCCGCCTGCCTACCTGGAAACCCCAGCCAGAAGACATACGGGCACTTGAATAGGTAGCAGATGTTAGATATATCGGTACTTAAGCATATAGGTATGTGATATATAGACACACGAGATACAAATTTTTGGGTAGATTGCGGTTATGTGTTGGGCACTGCGATTTCAGAGCAGAGGCCAGCTCTGCCAAGTTCCTGGGATGAGGTTACCAACTGGAGTCCCTAAATTGCGTAGAGGTACTGTTGCCAACGTTTCCCAAGTATGTATTTCCACTTCCATGTGTGATATCCTAGGCTCTAGGGGTAAGGCACAGTTACCATAGGCTGCTCCCCAATTGAGCAAGCAAAAGGGTGGTACTCAAGAGTCGTTTCCCTACAGTGAAAGTCACGGAAACAGGAGATTCCGTATTTCTTCACCTAAAACTTTTTAGCTTAGCGCTCAAAAGGTAAACCGTGGACAACCCAAAGCGACTGTTGCTCATCGACGACGATCCGAACTTGATCCTTCTGGCAAAGGATTACTTGGAGTTTCGCGGCTACGAAGTGGTGGCGGCGAGCAACGGTCTGGAGGGGTTGGAAGCGATGCGCCATTTCACACCAGACCTGATCATCTGCGATGTGATGATGCCGGAGATGGATGGCTACACCTTTGTGGAAACCATTCGCTCCAACAGTGCTACGGACTGGATCCCCGTGATTTTTCTGTCGGCGCGTGGGCAGACGGCGGATCGGGTGCGCGGCCTGACCACAGGGGCAGATGTTTACATGGTCAAGCCCTTTGAGCCGGAAGAATTGGTGGCGCAAGTGGAGTCTTCTCTCAAACATACCGAGCGCCTGTTACAAGTGCAGAATGTGGGCATTCAGCCGGTCATAAAACTGGATCGGGAAATTGAACTTACGCCAACGGAAACCAAGGTGATCCAGTACGTGGCCAGGGGCCTGTCCAACCGCGAGATTGCCGAAGTTCTTGGGGTGAGCCAGCGCACCATCGAAAGCCACGTCAGCAACATGCTGGGCAAAACCGGCCTGCACAACCGCACAGAACTGGCCCGCTGGGCAATAGAAAGTGGTCTGGGCAAAAAACCGTTGTAATTCCCGCCACCCCTTTCAACGGCTGGAGAACTCTATCTCCTCGGCGCGATTGGAGATAGGGTAGTGATCGCACTTGAAGGGCAAGGTAACTGGGGTGGGCAAGTCTTTTCAAAAATTGGCGGGGGAGGATCTGCTGGCCTTGCCCCAACGTACATTGGTCGCCGATTTTCACTGCGTTACCCAAAAACTGGGTCTAAAGCCCCGTCCTTCCAGGACAGTTTTTGCCCTGTTGTTGTCATTTTAAACAGGAATGAAACGTTTCCGTTGCATTGCTTCCTAGCTCCTTTCTCCCTCTGGGACAGGATCTAAAGGTGATTGTGGAAGCGGCGTGGAACGTTTGGGCAGCAGCGGGGGTGTCTCAATCTAGTTTGAAATGACTATAGACCTGCAATGATATAGACCTGCAATGAAATAAACCCATGCTGGTCAGGGAAGCCAAACTCCTCAACGCCGCTCCAGCGCCATACCAAGCCTTGGATGAGGCCCTGCCCAGTTTGTCCGCAACCAATGCTTGCGTCACTGGATGGATGAGCGTGGCGTCAACAAAGCTGCCTTGTACTCCCGATGCAATGTTAACTTGGCAACTGGGATGGGTTTCCCCGCAAGGCTTCCAGGAAGGCAAATACTGCAGGCGGATGCAGCGCAGAGGCCAGAACGGCAGCCCCGATCACCCGCTCCAGTGGGATCGGCAGCCGGCGGATCTGGATCCCTTCGGGAATGGGAATGGCGGCCAAGCGGGGCAAGATGGCAGCCCCCAGACCCTGTGCCACCATGTTCACAATGGTGGAGTCTTCCTTCACCAAGTAGGCCACCTTGAGGGTTTGGTGAGCGGCTTCCCAGTGGTTCCGCACCGCGGTGGTGCATTCGGCGTAGTTGTAGAGAATGTAGGAAAAACGGGAAAGATCCTCCCAGGTCAGGGTTTCCGGCAGGGGCCCAAAACTCAGCGGAACCAACACAATGAACTCATCGCGGGCGATCTCCCACGTCTGTAGATCCTCACCAGCCCGCGGCAGAGGCAATAGACCAATATCCACCTGGCCCGATCGCAACAGATGTTCGACAGTGGCCGGATCTTCCTCTGTAAGGGTGAGGGTAATCTGGGGAAATTGTTGGCGGAAGCGGGCGATCACCGGCGGCAGCAAATGGGTTGCAGCACTGCGAAAAGCGGCAACTCGCACATTTCCCCCCCGCAACCCTTTTTCCAGGTTGGCCTCATAATCCATTTGTTCCCGCAGTTGCAGCATTTTGCGGACATGGCGCAGCAGTCGCTCCCCCACCGGGGTTAGGCGCGCCCCAAAGCGACCGCGCACCAGTAGAGTCACCCCCAATTCTTCCTCTAGGCTGGCAATGGCCCGGCTCACCGCCGACTGGGAAATGTGCAATTGCAGAGCGGCATCGCTGAAATTTCCCCGCTCCACCACAGCCACCAGGGTTTGCAGTTGTGAGATGTTCATGGATCCCATCTATTCGATCTGCGCATAGATGTGATGCTATCTCAGGTTTGAACCCTCCGCCGCACCTGACTAAACTACGACATAGCTTCCCCTTCACACTGCGAAACAGCGGGAAACAGTGTGAAAACCTCTTTATCTTCCTGTCGTTGGTCAAGTGTCCCTATGTCGAGATCCATGTTTGCCCTGCTGCCATTCCATCAATTTCGAGATACTCCCGGCGTGCGCTTTTTCGACATCACGGTTGCGCGATCCAACGCCCGCGATTTGGTTTACCACGATGGGCCGGCCATCAGTCCCCCCAATAATCCTCAGGGCTATTGGCAGTTTTATATGCATCCACACCAAGAGGACAACCTACTGGCTCTATGGGGCGGACGGACGTTTTACCTGGTGAATTTTAGCTGGAGGGATCCCTTCCATATTGTGCGCCTGGAAGCGAACCGAGGCATTTTGCGCATTCCTCCCGGCACTTTTCACCGTTCCGTCTCCGATCCAGAGGGATCCATCGTATTGAACCAGGCGGTGCGCGACGAAAAAGCCATCTTGGAAAAAGAATTTCGCATCTACGACAGCAGCCGCATCCCCCGATTGCTGCAGGTGACCTCGGCGCCTGCACCTTTGCCCCGCATTTGTGCGTAAACTACCCGACTCCGACCGCTAAGCGGTACGGAGCGGG
>NZ_JANSIM010000072.1:0-12022 GCF_047502655.1 Synechococcus sp. R5-12
TCCTGAACCATGTTCAGGAGAGTTCAGCGTGAATGTATCAGTACCCCTGACTTCCAACCTCTACAGCTCCCAGAGGCATTGAGGCCTAAGCCTCAGCAAATGCCCTTCTCCAGCCCCCCGACAGCACCTGCAAATCCTCCTCATCCAAGTCCGCAGGAGTGCCGGAGCGGATGAGCTCGGCAAAATCTTCGTTGGGCACCATGAAGCAGAGGGCGTAGAGGCGGCCTGGGCCGGTGTTGCGGATTTCATGCACGCCTGTTGGCGGAACCAAAATGCTGTCTCCGGTTTTGATGGGAGCAGCTTTTCCATCGCAAATGGCCATGCCCTCACCCTTGAGGATAAAGAACATCTCTACAGCCATTTGATGGCGGTTGGGAGGGGTTTTGCCTCCCTCATCGAAGATCTCCACACAAAAGGTTAGAGAAATCTGAGCATGAGAAGGATCGAACACGATGGCCAGGCGATTGGTATCGTGGGGGCTGATGCGAAAAGCCTGATAATCGGCAGGGGTTTTAACAATTGGAATCACGCAGCGGGAAAGCGTTTGCATCCGGATCCTCCGCTCAAGAGATGAGGGGTGAATAGTGGGCAAGTGCTAACAGGGGAGAGCCGCGAGCAAATCTGAGGAGGAGGCGACAAAGCCAAAGCACTGCTTGACGTTGTAGAGGGTAGCTAGCAAACAGTATTCAGGAGAGGTGGTGGCGGCGCAGTCTTCCAGCAAAATGCAGTCGTAGCCGAGGAAATTGGCGTCTTGCAGGGTGGTCATGACGCACTGGTCGATGTTCACGCCGGCAAAAAAGAGGGTGGTGCGCCCCAGGTTTCTGAGAATGCTATCGAGAGGGGTATCCCAAAAGCCGCTCATGCGGAACTTATCCACCCAGATATCCTCGGGCTTGACCTCCAGTTCCTCCACCACAGCAGCGCCCCAACTGCCCCGCGTGAGGACCAAAGACCCGTTCTTAGGCAAGGGATCCCCCAGCCCTACTCCCTCTCCGGTGGGGTTGTACACATGTCGCAAGCCGGCGCTGATGTTGAGCAAGTCAGGGCGATTGCCCCAGTTCACCCACACAATCGGCACTTGAGCTTGTCGCAGGCGGGGCAGCAGGGCTTTTAGAGGGCCGATGGGAGCCCGTGCAGGTGTAACATCGACGCCAATGCTGGCCAGCCAACCGTCGGGATGACAAAAGTCGTTTTGCATGTCGATCACCAACAACGCCGCCTTGGCCAGATCCAAGCGCAGGGTTTTGCTGGAGGTGGGTAGCAGGATGGGCCGGGGATCCAAGGGCGGACGGGTGAGGTCGGCCATTTCGGCATTCACAGCCCAGGCATTGGGAGGGATCCCAAGGGTCTTCAAGGGGCGATTGGGAGTGCTCATGGATTCTCCGCTCGCGTCGCGCAGCAGTGGGATCAGGTTGGGCAGTTGAGTGATGACCCACAACTACGCTCGACCTTAATGCACAGCTGACCTGACTTTGGAATCATAGGCTACACTTTCTCACCTTATTAACGCATGGGATCCCCCAGGGTCAGTTGATAGGGATTGAGATGAGGATGATCCGAAAGGGTGCCCAGGGATCCCTCCCTGCACGCTATGCTGTAGAAACTTGAAATGATTATGTAGAAGCATGAGCATCCTGCGGCAATATATCTTTCCCGCTCTCATCCTGCTGGTGTTTCTGTTTACCCTGGTGGTGGTGAGCATTCGCTCGTTTCTGCCGGAGGATATGGCCCAGCCTGCCCCTCTAGAAGAAGCGACGCCTGTGGCCCTTTCTGCAAATGCCTGAGGATGGCTGAACAAGGGATCCCTTTGCCTGTGGGTTATCGTTGGCGCATCGGTTCAGCCTGGGATCGGCCCTGGGTGAGGCGAGGATTGCAGGCCACGTTGCAGGAATCTTTTCCAGAGCAAAGCAACTGGGATCACCTGGAAGAGACGCTGGATCGCCTCTTCGACCCCCCCCGTACCCCCTGCTGGTGGATCCTCAAGGAAGAAACAGGGGAGCCGGTGGGCTGTGTTTGGGCCAGCATCTCCACCGATCAAGCCACCCATCGGCGGGTGGCCTACGTCTTTTTGCTCTGGGTGGATCCCGCCCATCGCCGGCAGGGCCTGGGCAGAGCTTTGATGCAACAGGTGGAACGCTGGGGATCCCAGCAGCAGCTGGCGGCCATCACCCTGCAGGTTTATCGCCATAACCAGGCTGCCCTCAATTTCTACAAGCGGGCCCATTTCTCCGTGCAAGGCTACTGGCTGTACAAACCCCTCGGCGCCGCTGGCGTGGCAGAACCAAAAGGTTATGAAGTTTTGTAAATAAGCTGGGATCCGCTCTCAGTTGCTCTTTTGATGAAAGCGGTGGCAAAGACTGGAGGGAAAGCCCATGTCCAGACCTGTCAAACTCAGTGAAGCTGAGGTCCAAGCCAAGCTGGAAAATCTGCCGGGCTGGTCTTTGCAGGATGGGAAGCTGCATCGTCAATTTCAGTTTCGCTCCTTTGTCGAAGCCTTTGGCTGGATGAGCAGTGTGGCCTTGGTGGCCGAAAGCATGGGGCACCACCCCGAATGGAGCAATGTCTACAACCGCGTGCGGGTGGATCTCACCACCCACGATGCCGGGGGCATTACGGAACTGGACTTTACCCTGGCGCAACGCATGAACGAGCTGGCCAGCTAGACGCTTCAGTACCCAACTTTGGGGATCCCTCAAAGCCGGCTTGGCAGAGGATCCCCATTGGTTTGTTGCTGCCTCTAAGGTTGTGTCGGGAGTTGCGCTGGTCTGATAGACTAAGCCTAAGGTTAAGAAATGATAATTTTATGAACGTGCTGGTTGTGGGGGCGACGGGAACGCTGGGCCGTCAGGTGGTGCGCCGAGCCATCGAAGAAGGACATCAAGTCACCTGTCTGGTGCGAAATCCGGCAAAGGCTGCTTTCTTGAGTGAATGGGGCGCTCAACTGAAAGTGGGAAATCTGCTTCAGCCCAGCACCCTCAACTCCGCCATGGAAGGCATCGAGGCGGTGATCGACTGTGCCACGGTGCGGGTGACCGATACCCTCAGCGCCCGTCAGGTGGACTGGGATGGCAAAGTTGCCCTGATCAATGCAGCCCGAGCTGCCCAGGTGAAGCATTTTATCTTTTTCTCCATTATGGGTGCCCACCACGAGTACCCCAACGTGCCCCTGATGAATTTCAAGCATCACATCGAGAAGTATTTGATCGGATCCCAGATGCCCTACACCATTTTCCGGCCAGCGGGCTTTATGCAGGGGTTGATTGGCCAGTACGCCATCCCCATCTTGGAAGAACAAATCGTCTGGGTAACCGGCGAGGGCATGCCAACGGCCTACCTAGACACTCTAGATGCAGCCCGGTTTGCGGTGCGAGCTCTCACTGTAGAAGCTGCCAAGCAGCAAATCTTTCCCTTGGTGGGGCCTAAGGCTTGGACGGCCCGAGAAGTCATCGCCTTGTGCGAGCAGCTCTCCGGCAAAAAGGCCAAGGTCAGCACCATGCCGCTGGGATTACTGCGAGGGGCGCGCAAGGTGGCGCAGTTCTTTCAGTGGAGCTGGAACATTGCCGACCGGCTGGCGTTTGTGGAGGTGATCGCGGCCAAAGAACCCATGCACGCCGATATGACGCCTGTATGCGAAACCCTGGGGATTGAACTGGCCTCTCTGACCTCGCTTGAGGATTACCTGGCGGAGTATTTCCAGAAGATGTTGAAACGGCTTCGCGAGCTAAAGGTCAAGCAACCCAAAGTCAAGACGCCCTTCTAAGTCGTTGTTCTCAGTCTTCTCGGCAATTTCACAGCAGCTTGAGCAGCAACCTTGGGAGAAGGGGTGGACGGGGTCGTGTTTGCGTTAGCAGATGCCATAGCCCCAACTACTGGGATGAACTCCCAGACACTTTTTATTGACACTGCGCCATATTCAAGTTGGCGGAGATCAACCCGTACCATAACACAAAGCCGCTCTGTCGCGACAGCGGGCCGTAGGCCTTCGCTTTGGCGGTGCGGAGCGCTAAACCCAGTTTTCTTGATCATTCCCTGTGTCCAAACAATCGCAAATCCTTAGGTTCCCAAGGGGTTCATTTCCATCTACGCTTTAGAGAGTGAGGGGGTGACAACGACAGAGGTTATTCTGCTCCCCCTGCTTGAACTATAGATTTTTGCCTATAGTTTTTATCGGAAAGTTCAATTTTTATCTATCTCGGTTCGCCGCTAAGATGCCTTTTAAGATTTTTTACAGGATCTCAGCAAGTGTTCCAGTTTGGCCAAGATCCCTGGCCGAAGGAGGATTATGAGCTTGAACGGGCTGGTCACAACTGCATGGCTGATTCCCCTCTACGCCTTGGTGGCGTGGGCGGGAGCGCTGATCTGGTCCCCAGGAATCACCCGGCGCACGGGACCACGTCCGGCAGGTTATCTGAATGCGCTCTTGACGTTGATGGCCTTCCTGCACAGCGTGGGGGCGCTGGTGGCAATTTGGGATCAGCCGGCGCAGGTCATTCGGTTGCCCTGGCTACAGGTGGGGGATCTGATGTTAGAGCTGCCGCTGCAGGTGTCATCGGTAACTCTGGGGGCCTGCGCTGTGGTGACGGGGCTGAACCTGGTGGCCCAGATCTACGGCTTTGGCTACATGGAAATGGACTGGGGCTGGGCGCGGTTTTTCTCCCTGCTGGGCCTGTTTGAGGGGGGGATGTGTGCCTTGGCTTTGTGCGACTCCCTCTTTTTCAGCTACGTGATCCTGGAGATTTTGACCCTGGGCACTTACCTGTTGGTGGGCTTTTGGTTCAACCAATCGCTGGTGGTGACGGGAGCACGGGATGCTTTTTTAACCAAGCGCATCGGCGACCTGTTGCTCTTGATGGGGGTAATCGCCATCTATCCCCTGACCGGCTCCTGGGAGTTTGAGGATTTGGCGGCTTGGGCTGAGGCGGTGCAGGCGGGGTCTGCCACTGTGGATCCGACCTTGATTGCGCTGGTGGGGCTGGGGTTGCTGGCTGGCCCGGTGGGCAAGTGTGCCCAGTTCCCATTGCACCTGTGGCTAGATGAGGCGATGGAAGGGCCGATCCCGGCCTCGATTTTGCGGAACGCAGTGGTGGTGGGCACGGGGGCCTGGGTGTTGATTCGCCTGCAACCCCTCTATGAGCTTTCCCCAACGGTGCTGAAGGTGATGCTGACTATCGGCAGCTTGACGGCGGTGGGGGGATCCCTGGTGGCTTTGGCCCAGATCGACGCCAAGCGAGCTTTGTCTTATCTGGTGAGTGCCTACATGGGCTTGATTTTTGTGGCGGTGGGCACTGGTCATCCCCAGCAAGCCTATGGGTTGCTGCTGACCTATGCTCCGGCCATGGCTCTGTTGGTGATGGCTCCGGGCACGGTGATCTGGAACAGCATTACCCAGGATTTGCGCTACCTGGGCGGGCTATGGTCGCGGCGTCCTATCTCAGGGCTGTGCTTCTTGACCGGAATGGCCGGAATCATCGCTTTGCCGCCTTTCGGTTCCTTTTGGGTGCTGACGGATCTGTGGCAGCAGTTGGTGCAATCGGGGCAGGGGTTGTGGGCAGCAGTCGTGCTGGTCACCAATGCTGTAACGGCCCTAGGGCTGACACGGGTGTTTGGCCTGATCTGGGGGGGCAAGCCGCAGCAGATGAGCGAGCGTTCGCCGGAGGTGCATTGGCCGATGATGCTGCCCATGACGGTCACGATGGGGGTGGCGCTGCACATGCCCATGATCCTGGCGACGCTGGGTCTGATTCCCGCTCTGGAAGGGATCCCTACCGGGATGATGACGGGATCCAGCCTGACGGGGATTGCCTTGGGAGCCTGGCTATACCTGCGTCCGCAGCGACGACCGGTGGACTGGGCCTTCTTGGCCGACTGGCAGGATTTGTTGGCCAACGACTTCTACACCCCCAAGCTCTACCGGGCCAGTGTGGTGTTTGCGGTACGCATCATCTCTGAGGTTACAGCCTTGTTCGACCGCTATGTGGTAGACGGCTTGGTAAATTTGACCAGCTTGGCGGTATTGGCGGGTGGACAGGTTTTGAAATACACCACCTCTGGCCAGTTGCAAGCCTATGTGCTGACGATTGTCGTGGGGGTGGCCCTGCTGGGCTGGCTGATTCTCTAGGCTTGGGCGATAGCGGGACGGAGTCCTTGAATAAAGAGGAAAGAGACCATGCTGAGTGCCTTGATTGTGTTGCCGATCCTGGGATCCCTGCTCCTGTTCTTAGGCTTGGGGGGGCGAAAGCTGGCGGTGGCCTTGGCCGGGATCCTGCTGGGGATCTCGCTGCTGCTGTTTGCCAACTTTGACCTGCAAGCGGAAGGGCTGCAGTGGGTGCAGCGGTGGGATTGGATCCCGGCAATTGGGCTGAGCTACTCCCTGGGCCTGGACGGGTTTTCCCTGCTGATGGTGGCTTTGAATGGGTTGCTCACGCTGATTGCGGTGCTGACGGCTGAGCCAGAGGTGAAGCGGCCCAACCTCTTATACGGCTGCATTTTGCTCATGAGCGGGTCGGTCAACGGGGCTTTTGTTGCCCAGAACCTGCTTTTGTTCTTCTTGTTTTACGAACTGGTGCTGATCCCGATCTACCTGCTCATCTCCATTTGGGGCAGCCCCAAGCGGGATTATGCTGCCATCAAGTTTTTGATTTACACCGCCGTTTCCGCCATCTTTCTGTTGGGGGCCTTTTTGGCCATCTACTGGCTGGGGGATCCCCATAGCTTTGAGCTGCTGGAGATCCGCATCACCTCTCTCAGCCCTGTTGCCCAGACCTTGACGCTGTTGGCCTTGATCGTGGCTTTCGGCATTAAGATGCCGCTGATCCCCTTCCACACCTGGTTGCCTGATGCATACGGGGAGTCGTCGCCGCCAGTGGCCATCCTCCTGGGAGGGATCCTCTCCAAGTTAGGCACGTACGGTCTGTTTCGCTTTGGGCTGCAGTTGTTTCCCCAAGCTTGGGCCGACCTGGGCGGGATCCTGGCCTGGTGGGGAGCCATTGCCGTGCTGTCGGGGGCTTTGGCGGCCATCGCCCAAAAAGACATCAAGCGCATGGTGGCCTACAGCTCCATCGGCCATATGGGCTACATCCTGCTGGGCATGGCGGCAGCCACCCCGATTAGCCTGACCGGGGCGATGGTGCAGATGGTCTCCCATGGTCTCATCTTGGCGCTGCTGTTCGATTTGGTGGGCTTGGTGGAGCGCAAAGTGGGAACCCGCGATCTGGATGTGCTCAACGGCCTGCTCAACCCCTTGCGGGGCTTGCCCACGGTGAGTGCTCTGCTCATCTTGGGGGGGATGGCCAGCGCCGGGATCCCTGGCCTGGTGGGCTTTGTGGCGGAGTTCTTGATCTTCCAGGGCAGCTACCAAGATTTTCCTCTGCCGACTTTGATCAGCATCTGTGGCACCGGTTTGACGGCGGTGTACTTCGTGATTTTGCTAAACCGCACCTGCTTTGGCAAATTGGACAACCGTACCGCCTACTACCCACGCGTGCACGGCTGGGAGCGGATCCCGGGGCTGATTTTGACGGCCTTGATCGTTTGGTTTGGGATCCAGCCCATGAACCTGGTGAAATGGCCGCAACCGTTGGCCTTTACCCTATCCACCCAGGTGGCTCAAGCGCAAACGCTTATCTTGGCATCAGCCGGTGACCTTGCCCCCATCACCCTCTCTGGAGCCGATCCAGGCAATCGGGAAACTTCCAGGAATTGAGATCCCAGGGAATGACCTCAAGGAGCCAGAACTTTTGAAGAGTTGGAGACTTCTTCCATGACGACAACCCTTACAACCCGCAAGCTTCCCCCTTCTACCCACCCTTTTGCGGATGTAGTCCACCGCTTGGAGGCTGGGGGATCCATGCTGCCAGATACGCCGGAAAACCTGATGCAAATTATCGGCCTCTACAAAGCCTATGCCGTGCCGATGGATTTCTACTGGCGGGATCTGCTCTACATTGCCGAGCAGGTGTTTGTGGATCCCTTGCCTTTTTTCAAGTTCATCATTCCTGAAGAGTATCTGAAGCTGGCCAACCACTACGCGGGGGATAACGCGGATTTGCGCATTTGGCGAGGCCAGGCTACGGCCCACCCCGAGCTGCTGGAGTTCATGGAAAAAGGGGAGCTGAAGCACAAGCTGCCCAGAATTTTGCATCACCTCTGGCATGACCGCATCAACATGGAATTTGCCGAAGAATGTATGCGGGCCATGCTCTGGCACCGGGATATGGGGGGCTTGCTGGATCCCTACATGGATTCCGAAGAATACAAGCAAAATGCCGACCGCGCCATCCGCGCCTATTGCCAGGGCAACCCCTTGTTGATGGGGCTATACAAGCTCTTCCCCGATATGTTTTTGGAGCTGTGCCGCCAGGCCACCATGTACTCGGTGTTGGGCCTGTTTTGGGAGGTGATGGCTCCGGTCTTTTTTGAGATGAGCGATCTCTACGATGAAGGCAAAATTACCAGCGTGCCGGAGGCGATGAACTTTCTGGTCAACGGGATCTTCGCCATTGCCGGACGACCCATCTACCACCGCGTGCGTATTCGGGGAGAATGGTACGATATTGTGCCCAAATCCAAAGGATTCACCTGGCTATATGAGGCTGCCTTCCCCTATGTAGAGGCCGTGTTTTATCGCACTTCTCCTTTCCGCGGCACCAAGTCCTACAACGCCCAGGCCAACGAAGTTCCCACCAACCAGTTGGACTTCCACTACGGGATCCTCTACGCCGATAAGTTTCCGGTGGGCACCGCCGGGATCCCGCCCACGCTCTTGCACCAGGATATGTACCACTTTTTGCCCCAGTATTTGGTGGAGTATTATCGCAAGCATTGCCGCGGCGAAGAGGACATGCTGATTCAATTGGGGGTTAGCTTCCAGCGCTCCATGTACAACGTCACCTCAGCCGTGATTCAGGCGGGAAGGGCCGCTTTCTTGTATCCCCTTGATGATCCAAATCCACGGCACTTGATGATGAACCGCCGTTATTTTGAGGGACAACTCAATCGCTTCACCCGACCGGAATATGGGATCCGGGAAGCAGCTCGCCTCGCCTACATTCAGGATCAGAATTATCGCTAGCCCGTGGCAACTTTAATGATCCCAAAGCCTTTCGAGCAGCAATCCAGTTAGCAACAACTTCACAGCAAAAGGATCCCGGCCATGCCCGATATTGTCGATATTGCCGTCTCTGCTGAGGGTTTTTCCACCTTGGTAACTGCCGTTAAAGCGGCAAACCTGGTAGACACTCTCAAAAGCCCTGGCCCCTTTACCGTTTTTGCCCCCACCGATGCGGCTTTTGCCAAGCTGCCCCCTGGCACCATCACCACTCTGGTGCAAAACATCCCCCAACTGACCCGCATCTTGTGTTACCATGTGGTGCCCGGTCGCCTGAAAAAGGCGGATTTGGCCAAGTACCAAAGTGTGGGCTCGGTAGAGGGATCCCCCATCGATCTCACCATTGAAGGGGATGTGTTCGAGGTGAACAACGCCACCGTTATCCAAGCCGACATCGAAGCCGATAACGGCATCATCCACGTCATCGACACCGTCATCCTGATGCGGCCCCACTGGTTCTGGCCGATTATGAACTCCGCCTTGGCCGCCTCGGCCAGAGGATAAACGGATCCATCCTGAACGGAGGTTGGGGAAAGTGCCTGGGTGAACCCTCTCCCCCTCTCCGCAACTTTATAGGTACGGTCAGAGATTTCTGCTCCGCGCACGTTCTCCAGTCTACACCATCCCCCAACCCCCACAGGGTAGGGGCTTTTGTCTCTTGGTAGCGGGGATTTTGCCATCTTTTAAACCCGGAGATGAATCCGAAGCTGGGCCTGATACGTAACTTATTTGGCCTGTTCTCTGACCGAGGAGCTTTTTCCATGTTGTTGATCGGTTTTGCCCTTCGGCCTCGTTCAATTTTCGAGGTTTTTTGCGGCTTTTGCCTGGTTGCTGTCTTGTTGCTGTCTTGTTTCTCAGCGGTTAAGGAAGCTTTACAAATCTCACAACCCCACTTCTACCCATTGCTAACTTTGGCCCTGGGCACATTCACATTGCTCAGCCGCAGCCAGGACAATCTTTCGCCCAGGCCACAGGGCCGGTGGTCTTTGTCTTGAACATGTTGCCGAATCCAGGCAATCAGTCGGGGAATTTCCGACTGGAAGCCAACCTCACCCCTGAGCAAGTCTCCAGCTTTTTGGCCGGAGCTTACTACATCAACATTCACACGCAGGCCAACCCGCCGGGCGAGTTGCGAGCCCAGGTGGTTTTCCCTCGCTAAGGTTTGATCCAGTACCCCATCTGGGATCCCCGCAGGTGAGGGGATCCCTAATTTTTGCGGACGGATTGGCTGTTCTGTGAACTCCCCCACGGTCAGTCGTGCCGGCAGGACAGAGTTTCTGTGTAGCTCCTGGCCAGCAGCTTTCGGTAGTCCTGGAGCTGGCCTGCCAGTCCCCTTTACAGAGCGAGCTGTAGGCTTCACCTCTGGGCTAGCTGTGGAGCGCCAATGGAATAACTACACAGGTTGCTGTCCGCCCACAATGGCCCGACAGCGAATGTAGGGGCCGCCCGCATCCACCTTGGCCGGTTGACCCTTGCCGCAATGGCCGGATCCCAAGTCCCACAGGAAGTCCCGCGAGACGGCATCCACCGATTGCAGCACCTCAAAAGCATTGCCGGTGATGGTGACACCGCGCAGCAACTCCGCCAGCTTGCCATCGCGAATGCGGTAGGCCCGCTCTACCCCAAACATAAACTCGCCCGTGGAGTCCGCCTGCCCGCTCCTGGCCCCATCCAGGAAGTAGCCATCGGGAGTGCTGGCGATGATTTCCTCTAGCGTTTGGGATCCGGGTTCAATGAAGGTGTTGCGCATGCGGATCAAAGGCTCATCGGCATATTCCCAGGCGCGGGCATTGCCGGTGGGCTCTACGCCAAAGTGGGCAGCAGTTTCGCGGTTGTGGAGATAGCTGACCAGAATGCCGTTTTGGATGATGGTGGTGCTTTGGGTAGGAACGCCCTCGTCGTCCACAGGAAGGGTTCCCCCTGCCCCCGGCATAAACTCTGAATGGCCGGAGTCTTTGAGGGTAACCCAGTCGCTGGCCACCCGCTGCCCCAGCTTGCCGGCAGCCACAGAACCCGCCAGGACAAAATCCGCCTCGACCGTGTGGCCAATGGCCTCGTGCACCAACAGCCCCACGATGGAAGGCGACAGAATAACCGTGGCCCATCCCCCTTCTGCGTAGCCTGCGGACAATAAATCAACCGCGGTAGCAGCCGCCTTTTCCGCCATCTGCAAGGGATGCGAGCGGAACAGGCAATCCCATCCCCCTGTTACCCCAATGGCCTCGGAGCCACTGCTGAGCTGGCCGGCAGCTTCGGCCACCGCCTGAACTCGCAGCTCGGGGCGCACCAGACGAAAGGCCACATCCGCCCCATCGGTGGTGACGATGGCTTTTTCCTCGTAGATCTCGTTGTAGGTGCAACTGGCGGAGCTAATTTGGCGAGAGGCCTGCCGGGCCTGCGCCTCGGTTTCCAAAGCCAACTGGATCTTCGCCTCCAGCGGTTTGTTCAACACCTCCTCCACACCGGGCTCGCAGAACTCCCCTTGGGCCAGCCGCACACTGGGCAGGGATCCCAGCTTTTGTTTGCGGTAGTCGGCGCTGGCTTGGGCGGCACGGCGAGCTTCAGCGATGGCCTCCCGAATGGCAGCCGGCGAGGGATCCCCGGTGGCAGCAAAGCCCCAAGTGCCGGCCTCCAACACCCGCACCCCCACTCCGGAACGGCGACGAACCGTAGTGCGCTCAAGGCGGCCCTTCTCGGCAGTGACGCTGCGGAACACCTTGCTGTGGTAGCGCAGTTCCACAAAGCCAGAGCAGTCTCGAAGGATGTCGCGCAGAAGGTCTCGCATAGCAACAGGGAGATGGGTGTAGTCCTCAGTCCAGCATAGCCCGATCCTGGAAAGTCGATGAGCTGCCACGCCGAGTAAACTACCCGGCACCCGCGCTATGCGCAGGGTGCGGGCTTTATCCCAATCCCTAG